>CANJOG010000200.1 GCA_947475475.1 Acetobacteraceae bacterium | reverse complement strand
TCAATAACGCCATGTCGATCACTCCTGGATCCCCCGACCAGTCAGTCAGGGGGAGGTCAAAACATGGGTCAGTTCTCAGTGAAAAATTCCGCCATCCCGGGTCAGGTCTCAGTGGAAATCAACAGTCTGAGCCATGACGGGGGCGGCCAAGACTGTCAGACCGAGTAACAGGCTGAGACGCAATCGCATGGTGAAATCCCTTTACTGTCGTGATCGCGGTCGTGGCTGTGGTTCAGCCACGGTCCCGTGTCTGTCCGGAAGCGGGGTCAATAAAGGCGGTGGGCAAGCCTGTTGCCTTCCAAGCGGATAACCCGCCGCGCAGGTGGCGGTTGATGGCGACGCCTGCCTGCGCGCATTTCGCTGCTGCCATCGCCGAACGTTTGCCGATGCCGCAATTCAGGACGATGGGCTTGTTCGGGTCCATCGGCAAGGCGGTGGGATCGAAGGTGGAGAGCGGAAAGAGCAGCGCGCCGTGAATATGCTCGGCGGCGTATTCGGCTGGTTCACGCACATCGACGAGTGTCACTGAGTGATTTTTCAGCGCCTCGGCCAGTTCGGTGGGCGTGAGTTCGATGAGATGGTTGGTCATGCGGTAGCCTTTCTTTTGCGGGGAGATGTTTGCGTGCTTGGCTGACCGCAGAGCGGGTCGGGCGCGCAGAAGATCTTGAAGAGTGTTTCCAGAACCTGTTTGGCTGGAACGCTGGCGACAGAATACCAGATGACCTGACCGTCGCGTCGCGTGGTGACCAGACCGTCCTTGCGCAGCAATGCGAGATGCTGGGAGACGGTAGAATCGCGTATTCCCAGGAACTCGGTGATCTGACCAACTGAGTGCTCACCTTCGATGAGCTGGCAGAGGATCATCAGCCGATGGGGGTTGGCCAGCGACTTGAGCAGGTCGCTCGCCTTTTCCGCCGCATCGGCCATCTTGTTCGGATCAACATTCATACTTGCGTAAATACGTATATAAGAATATATTGTCAAGCGTTCCGGGGTGACATTCGCGGATCCCGGTAAATTTACCTCGCTTCGCCGCGCCGGTTCTGGCGGCACTCCGGACAGGAATTTGGCCATGGCAGAAATCGTCGTTCTCGGTGCCGGCCTGGGCGGAACGCTGATGGCCTATGAAATGATGGGCAAGTGCCGAGAGGAGGATCGCGTCACGCTCGTTGGGCAGGGGGCGGCATACCAGTTTGTCCCGTCCAATCCGTGGGTCGCCATCGGCTGGCGCAAGCGGGAGGACATCGAGGTGAATCTGACCGAGGTCATGCGGCGCAAGAAGATTCGCTTTATCGACCAGGGTGCCAAGCGCGTTCATCCAAAGGAGAACGCACTGGAATTGAACGATGGCACGCGGATTCCCTTCGATTATCTGGTGATTGCAACCGGGCCGGACCTGGCATTCGACGAAGTTCCGGGGCTTGGGCCGGATGGGCATACCCAGTCGATTTGTCAGACAGCGCATGCCGAGCGTGCGCAGGTGGCGTTCGAGCAATTCTGCACCAGTCCGGGAGCGATTATTGTCGGGGCGGCGCAGGGCGCTTCGTGTTTCGGGCCAGCATACGAATTCGCGCTGATTCTCGACACCGAGTTGCGTCGCCGGAAGTTGCGTGACCGGGTGCCGATGCACTTCGTCACCTCCGAGCCCTATATCGGTCATCTCGGGCTTGATGGGGTCGGCGACACCAAAGGTCTGCTGGAAGCCGAGTTTCGCCAGCGTCATATCAAATGGACCACCAATGCGCGGATTGCGGGCGTGGACGCTGGACTCATGCATGTCGAGGAAATTGCCGAAGACGGCAGCGTGCGCCAGAAGCAGGACCTGCCGTTCAAATTCTCCATGATCCTGCCCGCCTTCAGGGGTGTGCCAGCGGTGCGCGGGATCGAGAAGCTAACCAATCCGCGCGGGTTTATTCTGGTCGATTCGCATCAGCGGAATCCGGCCTACCCGAATGTGTTCGCCGTGGGGGTCGGGGTTGCAATTCCGCCGATTGGGCCGACGCCGGTTCCGGTCGGCGTACCGAAGACGGGCTTCATGATCGAATCGATGGTGACGGCGACCGCGCATAACATTGGCGCACTCCTACGCGGCGAAGGGCCGACGGCGCGCGCGACATGGAATGCCGTCTGCCTGGCGGATTTCGGCGATGGCGGCGTCGCTTTCGTGGCCAAGCCGCAGATTCCCCCGCGCAATGTCAATTGGGCGGCCAAGGGTGCGTGGGTGCATCTCGCGAAAGTCGGATTCGAGAAGTACTTCCTGCGCAAGATTCGCGCGGGTGAGAGCGAGCCGTTCTATGAGCGGTTTCTCTTGCAGCAGTTGGATATCCAGAAGCTCAAGGAGCCCGAATTTGATCGGGTCGAGGGGGTGCCGCAATGACTCCGGAAAATGCCGAGGCGACCGGCGCACCCCATGTTGTTTGCCCGGCTTGTGGTGCGGTGAACCGCCTGCCCGCAAGCCGGCCGGCCGAGCTCGGAAAGTGCGGGAAATGCCATCAGGGACTCTTTATCGGGGCGCCGGTGGATGTCGATGAGGCTGGTTTCGCATTGCATGTGGGCCGGAACGATATTCCTGTGCTGGTCGATATCTGGGCACCCTGGTGCGGCCCGTGCCGGACCATGTCGCCGCAATTTGCCCGCGCCGCTTCCGTGCTGGAACCGGGTGTACGGCTGTTGAAGCTCAATGCTGATAATGCGCCGAATGTCAGCGCACAGCTCGGGGTGCGCGGTATTCCCTCCATGTTTCTTTTCCGCGGCGGCAAGGTCGCGGGGAATGTGAGTGGGGCTATGGACGCCGGTGCCATCGTCAATTGGGTGCGCGAGAGATTGCGTGCCGCCTGAGTCTTCCAGATTCAAAAGTATCAACGATTATCCAGGACAAAGACCATGAATATCGATCGGGCTGTGATGGGTTTCGCTGGTGTGATGGTGCTGGTGGGTGTGCTGCTCGGCTGGCAGGTGAGTCCGTATTGGTATCTGCTCGATGTGTTTGTCGGGCTGAATTTATTCCAGTCCAGCATTACCGGTTTTTGCCCGGCGGCGATGTTTTTGCGCATGATCGGTGTGAAGCCGGGCTGCGCGTTCAACTGAGCGGCTGACTTCCACGTCACCCCTTTGAGTGAAAGGCCTGCCGGGCCCGCTGGCCGGCGGGAAGAGTCATGATCGTCACGCACAAGATGGACGTGGAGGGGTTCTTTGAGCCAACCACGGGCACGATCTCCTATGTCGTCTCTGACCCTGCCACAGCCCGTGCGGCGGTGATCGATCCCGTGCTGGATTACGATCCCGATGCGGGGCGCATCACGACGCATTCGCTCGATCTTCTCTGCACGGCTCTGGATCGCAGGGGGCTCGCGCTGGAGTGGATTCTCGAAACGCATGTGCATGCCGATCATCTCTCCGCGGCTGCGGTGCTCAAAAAGCGGCGTGGCGGGCGGCTCGGGATTGGGGCGCGCGTGCCGCAGGTGCAGGTCACGCTTAGCCAGATTTTTGGCACCGGGCCGGAAGTCCCGAGCGATGGTAGCCAGTTCGACATGTTGTTCGCAGATGGAGCCGATTTCTCGATTGGTGCGATCCCGGTGCGCGTGATGGAGACTCCTGGGCACACGCCGGCCTGCGTGACCTATCTGGTCGGTGACGCGGCCTTTGTGGGTGACACGCTGTTCATGCCGGATTACGGCACCGCGCGATGCGATTTCCCGGGAGGAGATGCGGCGGCGTTGTATCGATCGGTCCAGTCCATTTATCGGTTGCCGGCGGAGACACGCCTGTTTCTCTGCCACGATTATCCGCCGGCGGGCCGGGGGCCGGAATGGGAAAGCAGTGTTGCTGCGCAGCGCGCGCACAATGTGCACCTGCGCGATGGAGTGAGCGAGGCAGAGTTCGTCGCTCTGCGGCACGCGCGAGATGCAAAACTCGCAGTGCCGCATCTGATTTTGCCGTCCCTGCAGGTGAATATGCGGGCGGGTGCGTTGCCGTCGGCTGAAGCGAATGGCACGGCCTATCTCAAGATTCCGCTGAACCTGTTCTGATGGACGTGCTGCACGCACTCCTGGCGGTTGGCTCCGGCGGGTTGGTCGGCTTCTCTCTTGGCTTGCTGGGCGGCGGCGGCTCGATTCTCGCAGTGCCGTTGCTGCTCTATGTCGTGGGTGTGCAGGATCCACATATAGCCATTGGCACCAGTGCCCTGGCGGTCGCGGCCAATGCGATCATCAATCTGCTGCCGCATGCGCGAGCGGGACATGTCCGCTGGAGCAGGGCATCAATCTTTGCCTTGGCAGGAATTGTCGGGGCGTTTGCTGGATCCAGCCTGGGCAAAGTGGTCGACGGGCAGCATCTGCTGGCATTGTTTGCCGTCGTGATGCTGGTGATCGCCGGACTTATGCAGCGCGCGGTGAGACAGACTCAGGGGCATGCACATGCGCTGGACCGGCCCGTATTGGTGCGCCTTGTGGGCGTGGGACTCGGGGCCGGATCGTTGTCAGGGTTTTTCGGTATTGGCGGCGGATTTCTGATCGTTCCTGGCCTGATCCTGGCCTGTGACATGGCGACCATCGACGCGATTGGCTCCTCGCTTGTGGCCGTTGCGGCCTTTGGCCTGGCGACGTCTGCAAATTATGCCTTGTCAGGCCTGGTGGATTGGCAGGTGGCGGGCATTTTCCTTCTTGGTGGTGGTTTGGGTGGTTGGGGCGGAACTTTGCTTGCTGGCAGGCTTGCACGACGCCGCACGGCCTTGAACCGGATTTTCGGTGCGGTTGTCGCAAGCGTTGCTCTCTACATTCTCGCGCGCGCCTGGGTGTCTCTCTAACAGGCTGCGGAAATTCACTACACAAATCGTCTGCTATCTGATTCTGTTGCTCCGAAGTTTGCGGGGGCGGAGATGCGGGGTGAGGACGAACAGACTGGGGCGCTTTTCACCTATTTGAGCCCG
>CANJOG010000199.1 GCA_947475475.1 Acetobacteraceae bacterium | reverse complement strand
GGTGACATTCAGCGTGGTCCAGTCGCCCCACCAGCTGCCATTATAGGCGCGGACATTGATCGTGTCGGTGCAGTTCTGCGGACCGGTGAGCAGGCAAATGGCGGAGAGCGACGTTGTGGTCAGCGCATTTTCCTCGGAATGCGCATCCTTGGCGATGCCGGACAGCGTCAGGCTATCGGAGGCGGCGCTGTTATAGACCTGCCATTGCTGGATCGCCTTGCCCGCGGGATCGGTGGCGGTGAACCAGGGGGCGAGGGTCAAGGCGGTTTTTTGCGTCAGCTTTGAGGCCATGGTGGTGGCGGCCGCGGTGGCGGTCACGATCGGCACGTCGAGTTGGTAGATCTTGACGTTGCTGGTGAGCACTCCCGGCCATTCCTGGCTCGCGAGATGGGGCGCCTGGATGATGATGTCGCGTGGGGAGCCATCATTGGCGGAATTGAGAATTTTCCCCCCAGGGCCAGTCACCGTCATGTTATCGATCAGCATGGCGGTGGCGCCGACGCCGGAAACGACGGTGGCGATATGGGCGATGCCCGGGCCGCCGATGACGATGATCTCGCCGGCGCGCAGGATGGATTTCCAGTTGCCGGTGGGAGTCTTGGAGCCATCGAACGCGACGATCCATTGGCCGTTGGCGCGTGCGGGCAGACCCACCATGGTGCTGTCGATCGGCAATCCGGCGCCGGCCTCCGCGCAGATTGTGCTCGCCAGCACCCAGCAGCCATCGGCATTCCATGCCTGGCCGAGGAAGCTCTGCGCGACCTTGGCGATGGAGTAGGGCGTGGCCTGGCTGGGGGCGGCGCCGAAGCTGGGCTGGTTGGCGACGGTGATGCTGCCGAGATAGCTCAGCGAATTGATCTGCGAGAGCACATAGGGATTGGACAGATAGCTCGCTGCGACGCCGAGGCTGGTGGCGCCATAGAGCGAGAAATTGGTGAGCGCATTGGTGCTGCTGGACATGGTGTAGGTGAGCTGGTCGAGGTAGCCATAGCTCGCATTCCAGTAGAGCCCCGAGGTGGGGACATAGGAGAAGGCGATGCCGGCGCCACGGCCATCGCCGCCGATGGAGGAAAATCCGAGCGTGGCACCCTTGCCGCTGAGCGTGCCGGTGCTGCCATTCGAGGCGGTTGTGTATTCCTTACGGTCCAGCCCGGAGAGCACCAGGTAGGCCGGATTGCCAGAGCCGGTGACGGTCAGCAATGAGCCGAGGGCGACGGTCTGGCCGCCCTTGCCAATGATGGCAGTGCTGTTCAGGAAAATACTCATCCGCGCGCTCCGTGGTGAAGTAACGGAGAGGCGGCTCACACACCGCCTCATGGAGCGGTTTTCCGCGAGAAAGACTAAGGCCGCGTAAACAAGGGGGAATAAACTGCCGGTGGTCAGGATTTGCCCGGCAGGGTCAGCCGGGTTAACATTTCCCTAACAGGGAGGGTTTACCAATGAGCGATGATCTTGCGGAGCTGAAGGCCAGGCTGCGGCGGCTGGAGGATAAGGAGGCGATCCTCGCCACCATCTCGCGCTACAGCCACACGCTGGATTATGGGCCAGCGGAGGGCTGGGCGGATTGCTTTACGCCGGATGGAGCCTTCGATATTCGCCGTGGCCAGGAGACGGGGCCGAAGCGCAGCTATAGCGGCAAGACGCTGACGCAGGGAGCGGCCGATCTGCTGGAATTTGCGCGCAAGCATCCGGTGGCGCCGGGCGAGTTTCAGAAGCATATCTCGATGGTTCCGCATTTTGTCGAGATCGGTGCGGAGACCGCCGAGGTGCATTGTTACTTTCTGATTTTGCATGAGAAGAAAGGCACGCCGGGGAATACTTATTCCGGGCGTTATATCGATCACATGCAGCGCTGTGCGGATGGTGTCTGGCGCTTCAAGCTGCGTGTGGCGGAGATTACCGGCACGACGGATGATGCGAGCCTGCTGTGAGGTCATTGTAGAGTCCGCAGACGTACGAACGAGCCGAGGAAAAATCCGTGAGCGATTCCGCTTCCCGCCAGATTGATGTCGCCATTATTGGCGCCGGTTTTGCCGGCCTTTACATGCTGCATAAATGCCGTGGCCTGGGCCTCTCGGCGCATGTGTGGGAGGCGGGGAGTGGCGTCGGCGGGACGTGGTTCTGGAATCGCTATCCTGGTGCGCGGTGCGATGCGGAAAGTCTGCAATATTCGTATTCGTTTGTGCCCGAGATCGAGCAGGAATGGCGTTGGACCGAACGCTATGCGACGCAGCCTGAAATTCTTGCCTATATCGAGCATGTTGCGGACCGGCTCGATCTCAAGCGTGACGTGACCTGCAATACGAAGGTGACGGCGGCGCGGTATGACGATGCGGCGGGGCTGTGGCGTGTGAGCACGGATAAGGGCGAGGAGGTGACGGCGCGGTTTGTCATCGGTGCGACCGGCGCGCTCTCGGCGGCGCGGATTCCGGAGTTCAAAGGGCTGGAAAGCTACACGGGCGAGACCTATCACACCGGAACCTGGCCGCATCACAAGGTGGATTTCGCCGGCAAGCGTGTGGGGATTATTGGCACGGGTTCGTCCGGTGTGCAGCTGATTCCGATGCTGGCGGAGGAGGCGGCGCATCTGCATGTGTTTCAGCGCACGCCGGCCTATTCGATTCCGGCGCATAATCGTCCGCTGGACGATGCGTATGTGCAGCGCTGGAACAGCAACGCCGCCGAATTCCGTCGCAAGGCGCGGGAGGAAACGCGCAATGGCATGTTGTATGAAACCACGACGAAATCCGCGCTGGAGGTGAGCGCGGAAGAACGCCAGCGCGAATATGAGCGGCGCTGGGCAATTGGTGGCGGGCAGTTTCTCTATGCCTATGCCGATCTGTTGGTGAATCCGGCGGCGAATGAGACGGCGGCGGACTTCGCGCGTGCGCAGATTCGCAGCATCGTGACAGATCCGAAGGTGGCGGCGCTGCTGACGCCGACCGATTACGGTATCGGCACCAAGCGCCCCTGCGTGGATACGGATTATTTCGCCACGTTCAATCGGCCGAATGTGACGCTGGTGGATGTGAATGCGGCGCCGATTGCGGAGATCACCGAGACCGGCATCCGGCTTGAGGATGGCAGCACATATGAGCTGGATGCGATCGTGTTTGCTACTGGATTTGATGCGCTGACCGGGCCGATGCTGGCAATTGATGTGACGGGGCGTAGTGGATTGTCGCTGCGGGAGAAATGGGCGGAAGGGCCGCGGGCCTATCTCGGGCTGATGAGCAATGGCTTCCCGAATCTGTTCACTGTGACCGGGCCTGGCAGCCCGTCCGTTCTGGGTAACGTTGTTGTGTCCATCGAGCAGCATGTCGACCTGATCGGGACGATCCTGGCGCATATGCAGAAGGCCGGGTTGACGTGGATTGAGCCGGAGAAGGCGGCTGAGGATGCGTGGGTGCAGCGTGTGAATGAGATTGCCGCGAAGACGCTCATGACCAAGGCGAAGTCCTGGTACATGGGCGCGAATATTCCCGGCAAGCCGCGCGTGTTTCTCGCTTATGCGGGGGGTGTCGATAATTATCGCAAGGAGTGTGATGCGATGGTGGCTGACGGGTTCAGGGGATTTTCGTTCGCGGCGTAGGATGTGGTGCCGCGAGGAACCGCATCGCTTTTGAAAATGTCTGGCGGGAAGCGATGCGGTGCCTTGGGGCACCGCATCCGACATTTCAGAACAGTTGGAAGAGTTGGCCTTTAAGATAGGCACTTTCCGGCAGCTGCGGATGCACGGGATGGTCCGGGCCGGCGCCGACGGTGGCGAGGATGCGGGCTTCGCGGCTGGCGCGGTGGATGCCATAGGCAATCTGAACGGCGAATTGTTCCATCGGGGCGTGGTGCGAACAGGAGGCGAGGAAGAGATAGCCGCCGGGCTCGACAAGTTTGGCCGCGGCGCGGGCGATGCGGCCATAGGCACGCAGGCCCTCATCCTGATCCTTCTTGCTTTTGGCGAAGGCCGGCGGGTCGCAGACCACGAGGTCGAAGCGGCGTTCTTCTTCGGCGAGCTTGGCCATGGCGTCGAACGCGTCGTCGCGGATGATCTCGATATTCTCGAGATTATTCATCGTCGCGGCCTGGCTGACCTGTTCGAGCGCCGGGGCGCTGACATCGACCAGCGTGACGGAGGCAGCACCCGCGGCGGCGCAGCGCAGGCCGAAAGCGCCGGTGTGGCAGAACACGTCGAGCATCCGCGCGCCGGGGGCGAGTGCTGCGATCATGTCGCGGTTCTGGCGCTGGTCGAAGAAGAAGCCGGTCTTCTGGCCTTCGAGCAGATCGACGGGGAAGGCGACGCCGCCTTCATAGACCAGGACGTTATCGGCCTCGCCCCAGAGCAGCTTGACCTCCTGGGGCAGGTTTTCCAGCGCGCGTGAGGGGCTGTCATTGCGGGCGATGATGCCGCGCAGGGGGAGCAGTTCGCGCAAGGCGGTGACGATATGGGGCGTCAGCAGGTCCATGCCGGCGGTATTGGCGGCCAGCACGGCGACATCGCCGAAGCGGTCGATGATCAGGCCGGGGAGGCGGTCGGCCTCGGCGTGGACCAGGCGATGGTAATCGGTGTCGCAGACTCGGCTGCGCAGATCGATCGCCTCGGCGATGTGGCGGCGGACCCAGTCAGCGTCGATCACTGCCTCGGGATCGCGGTCGAGCTTGCGGGCGGCCATCAGGCTGTGCGGGTTGAAGAAGAAGGTGCCGAAGCGCCAGCCCTCGGAGGATTCCAGGCGCACGATCGTGCCCGGCTGCATCTGCCGGTATTCCGGCTTCATCACCAACTCGTTGGAATAGGCCCAGGGATGGCCAGCCTTCAGCCGCCGCTCCCTGCCGGGAGCAAGGCGCAATAAGGGTCGGGTCATGGGCTTGGGCCGATCTATTAGCTGTGGTGAGAGGCTTGGTTCAGGCGGCTGCGGTCAGCTTGCCGCGCGCAG
>CANJOG010000198.1 GCA_947475475.1 Acetobacteraceae bacterium | reverse complement strand
GGGAAGCTGGGCGTCTTGCGTACTCATAAAAGCTTGGTTCTCTTGAAATCGTGTGTGTATCGAGTGTGTGCAGCGAGAAGAAAATCACTCGGTATGGGTGCCGCCGATGCGCACCTGATCGATGACGCGCAGGTCGTAGCCCTCGGCGCCGACGATCGTGCGCACACCGGTGGTGGTGAGCAGTTTCACCTCGTGGATGCCGAGATCGAGCAGGATCTGCGCGCCGATACCATAGTCACGCAGCACGCGCGGCGACTGGCGGGAATTGTCGATATGGCGCACGCGTTCACGCATCGGCATGGACATGCCGCGCAGAAGCACAACGACGCCGCGGCCCTCATCGGCGATCATCTGCATGGCATTGTGCAGATAGGTCTTGGGCGGGGCCAGCACGTCATTGAACACATCGAGCGCGTGCATGCGCACCGTCACCGGCTTGCCGTCAGAGATGTCGCCCTTGATCAGGGCCAGATCCTCTGACTCATTGATGCTGTTGGTATAGACAGCGAGTTTCCATTCGCCGCCGACCGCGTGATGCAGCACGCCATCCTCCACGCGCTGCACCAGCTTTTCGGTGCGGCGGCGATAGGAGATCAGGTCGGCAATGGTGCCGAGCTTGAGATTATGGCGCTGGGCGAAGGCAACCAGGTCCGGCATGCGGGCCATGGTGCCATCATCATTCATGATCTCGCAGATCACGCCGGAGGGGTTGAGCCCAGCGAGGCGGGAAATATCGACGGCGGCTTCGGTATGACCGGCGCGGATCAGCGCGCCGCCATCGCGGGCCATCAGCGGAAAGACATGGCCCGGCGTGGTGATATCGGCAGGCGTTGCTTCCGGGTTGATGGCGACAGCCACGGTCCGCGCGCGGTCATGCGCGGAAATGCCGGTGGTCACACCCTCGCGCGCCTCGATCGAGACGGTAAACGCCGTCTGGTGGCGCGTGCCATTGGCCTGGGCCATCAGGGGCAGGTTGAGCTTTTCGACGCACTGGCTGGTCATGGCCAGGCAGATCAGACCGCGGGCGAAGCGGGCCATGAAGTTGATCTGCTCGGCAGTGGCGAATTGCGCCGGGATGACGAGGTCGCCCTCATTCTCACGGTCCTCATCATCGACGAGGATGAACATGCGGCCGGCGCGGGCCTCTTCGATGATGTCCTCGGGGCTGCTGATATACTGGTGCAGCGAGGCGGTCGTGAGGTCGTTCTTGGTTTCTTGGGTCATGCGGGGCTTCCGGTGGCTTCGGCCAAGCGCGCGACATAGCGCGCCAGCATGTCGATTTCCAGGTTGACGGGGTCGCCCGCCTCCAGCGCACCCAAAGTGGTGGCGCCGGCGGTGTGCGGGATGATGTTCACGCCAAACGTGTCGCCGGCCACTTCGTTGACCGTCAGCGAGACGCCGTCGATGGCGATGCTGCCCTTGGCGGCGATGAAACGGGCGAGTGCGGCGGGGGCACGGAAGGTCAGGCGCAGCGAGGCATTCTCGGGGCGTTTGGAGATCAGCGCGCCGACGCCGTCGACATGGCCGGAGACGATATGGCCGCCCAGCTCGTCGCCCATTTTCAGGGCGCGTTCGAGATTGATGCGGCCGCCCTCTCGCCAGGCGCCGAGCGTGGTCTTGGACAGCGTCTCGGCAGAGGCCTCGACGGTGAAGCTGTCGGCATCGCGTTCCACCACAGTCAGGCAAACACCGGAACAGGCGATCGAGGCGCCGAGCGGGGCGGTGGCAATATCGGGCCAGGGGGTCGCGATGACCAGGCGCATATCGGCGCCATTGCCGAGCGGGCGCAGGCTGGCAAGCCGGCCGATGGCGGTGATGATTCCGGTGAACATCAATGCGTCTCCCGCCGGCCGATGCGAGTCATTTCTGTCAGTACATCGTCACCACACGGCCGTGTGTCGATGCGGCGGAAGCGCGGGATCTCGGCCAGGGTCTCGAAACCGAAAGCCTGGGCGGCCGGCCATCCATCACCACCCATTACGGTTGGCGCGTGGGCCCAGACCAGCCGGTCTACCAGATCCGCGCGCAGCAGGGAGGCAGCGATCTGCGCGCCGCCTTCGACCATCAGCCGGGTGATGCCCTCCCCGGCCAACGCACGCAGCGCGTCAGAGAGGTCGAGGCCGGCCGCGGTATGGTCCACCTGGAGGAGATTGACCCCGGCGGCGCGCATGGCCTTGATCCGGGCGGGATCGGCGCCGTCGCGATGCAGAATCCAGGTGGGGGTTTGCCTGGCGGTGGCAACCAGCCTGGTGCTCAGCCCGGTGCGCAGATGGCTATCGGCCACCACGCGGATCAGTTCGCTCTGACGGGCGCCTTGGATGCGGCAGGTGAGTTCGGGATCATCTGCCACCACCGTGCCGACGCCAACCAGAATGGCGTCATGCGTGGCGCGCAGCATATGGGCGGCCTTGCGGGCGGGCTCACCGGAAATCCATTTGCTCTCGCCGGTGCGGGTGGCGATGCGGCCATCCAGGGTGGAGGCGAGCTTGAGCGTGACCATCGGGCGGCCATGGCGGATGCGGGCGAGGAAGCCGGCGGAGATATGCTCGGCCTCGGCGCGCAGCACGCCTTCCACAACCTCGACTCCGGCTTCGCGCAGGCGTTTCAGCCCGGCGCCATTGACGCGCGGATCAGGATCGCCCAGCGCCACCACGACGCGGGTAATGCCGGCAGTAACCAGCGTATCGGCGCAGGGGGGCGTGCGGCCCCAATGGGCGCAGGGTTCCAGGGTGATATAGGCAGTGGCCCCCCGCGCGGCCTCGCCGGCGGCGGCGAGCGCCTGGGTCTCGCCATGCGGACGACCACCCACGCCAGTGACGCCTCGGCCGATCACGCGCCCGTCCTTGACAATGACGCAGCCAACCGAGGGATTCGGCCAGGTCTGGCCGAGGCCGCGCGCGGCCATGGCGAGGGCCGCGCGCATATGGGCGTCGTCGTTCATCTAGTCGTCATTTCCGGTGGAGGGCGGCTTGCCGCCCACCGTGATGTCGCCGGCGAGTTTCGGATGCTCGCCCAGCGAGCCAAGGAAAGCCTCGAAATCGGAGGCCTCGCGGAAGTCGCGATAGACGCTGGCGAAGCGGACATAGGCGACGGCGTCCACTTCCTTCAGCGTTTCCATCACCAGTTCGCCGATCTGATTGGACGGGATGTCGGTATCGCCGCTGGCTTCGAGCTTGCGCACGATGCCGTTGACGATGCGGTCCATCCGGTCATCCTCGACCGGGCGCTTGTTCAGCGCGATGCGGATGGAGCGGGCCAGCTTGTCGCGGTCGAACGGGACGCGGCGGCCATCGGTTTTTACCACGGAGAGTTCGCGCAATTGCACGCGCTCGATCGTGGTGAATCGCTGCCCGCACGACGCGCAGGAGCGCCGGCGGCGGATGGCCACCCCGTCTTCCGAGGGGCGGCTGTCCTTTACCTGCGTCTCTTCATGCCCACAGAACGGACAGCGCACCTCGGTTTCTCCGCTTGACGATCAGGCGCCGTATGACAGGCCAGGGTAGATCGGGAACTTCGCGCAGAGTTCAAGCACGCGCTTGCCGACTTCCTGCTCCACGGCCGTGTTGTCGCCACCGTTGGAGCGGGCTAGGCCGTCCAGCACTTCGGTGATCATCAGGCCAACCTGGCGGAATTCCTCCGTACCGAAACCGCGCGTGGTGGCCGCCGGGGTGCCGAGGCGGATGCCCGAGGTGATGGCCGGCTTTTCCGGATCGAAGGGGATGGCGTTCTTGTTCGCCGTCATATGGGCGCGCTCCAGGCTCGCCTCGGCGGCTTTGCCGGTGGCGCGCTTTGGGCGGAGATCGACCAGCATGAGATGGCAATCCGTGCCGCCAGTGACGATAGCGAGACCCTGATCGACCAGGGTGGCGGCCAGCACCTTGGCGTTATCAGCGACCGCCTGCTGATAGATCTTGAATTCCGGCTTCAGCGCCTCGCCGAAGGCCGCGGCCTTGCCGGCAATCACGTGCATCAGCGGGCCGCCCTGCAGGCCAGGGAAGATCGCCGAATTGATCTTCTTGCCGAGGTCGAGGTCATTGGACAGGATCATGCCGCCGCGCGGACCGCGCAGAGTCTTGTGCGTGGTGGTGGTCACCACATGGGCATGCGGCAGCGGGCTGGGAAACAGGCCGACCGCCACGAGGCCGGCGAAATGCGCCATATCGACCATCAGCAGGGCGCCCACGGAATCCGCGATCTGGCGGAAGCGCGGGAAGTCGATGATGCGCGGATAGGCCGAGCCGCCCGCGATGATCAGCTTCGGCTTGTGCTGCTCGGCAAGGCGGGCGACCTCCTCATAATCGATCAGCCCGTCTTCGGCGCGCACGCCATACTGGATGGCGTTGAACCACTTGCCGGACATGGCAGGCGCCGCGCCATGGGTGAGATGGCCGCCGGCGGCGAGGCTCATGCCGAGGATGGTGTCACCCGGCTTGACCAGCGCCAGCATGACCGCGCCATTGGCCTGGGCGCCGGAATGCGGCTGTACATTGGCAAACGCGCAATCGAACAGCTTCTTGGCGCGCTCGATGGCGAGTTCTTCGGCGACATCGACATAGACGCAGCCGCCATAGTAGCGCTTGCCGGGATAGCCTTCGGCATATTTGTTGGTCAGCACCGAGCCCTGGGCTTCGAGCACCGCGGCGGAGACGATGTTCTCGCTGGCGATCAGCTCGATGCCGTCCTGCTGGCGGCGCAGCTCGTTGCCGAGTGCCTTTGCCAGATCGGGATCGGTCTCGGCGAGGCGGGCGGAGAAGAAAGTGTCGAGTTGGGTCATCTGTGTCCCTCTGAACGGTCGGGGGCGGCGCGTGTGTGGTGTCAGGCGGGCGGGGTGAGCTTGTCGAGGCGCTTCTGGTGACGCCCGCCTTCATAGGGCGTGGCGAGGAAGGTGCGCAGGATATCGAGTGCGACTTCCGCGCCGGTCATGCGCGCGCCGATGGC
>CANJOG010000197.1 GCA_947475475.1 Acetobacteraceae bacterium | reverse complement strand
CGCATCTCGCGCAGGATTTCCACACGCGGATCGGCATTATTGCCGCGTGCATCGCCAAGAATGATGATGGCGGTGTTGCGGTTCACCTCGCGCATCCAGTTCTCGGAAAAATCCGCAAAGGAACTGCCGTAATCCGATCCGCGCGGCCCGATCCGGTCCAGCACCTGCGGGATCGCGACTTCGACGCTCTGAGTTTTGAGCTTATCGGTAATCTCGATCATCGTCCCGGTGAAAGCGAAGGCGCGCACATCGCGCACGCACTCCGACAATCCGTGCACAAAGAGCAGGAGGAACTCGGCAACTTCGGCAACCGAGTTGGACACATCGCACAGCACCATCAGCCGCGGCCGGTCGATCGCCTTGACGCGCCAATGCGTGGTGAAGGGCACGCCGCCGAAAGCCATATTCTTGCGCATGGTCCGGCGCAGATCGAGCTGGCCGCGATTCTTCCGCTTGCGGCGCACGCCGTGACGGGAGGCGAGTTTACGGGCCAGGGCACGCACCATCACGCGCACGCGGTCGAGATCGCGGCGGTCGATCGAGGCGATGCGGGAACGGGCGAGGATTTCGCCGCGCAGCTGGCTACCGGCATTGCGCGCATGGATGGCGAATTGCCGGTCCACATGCTCGCGCACCTGCTGGCGCAGCCTGCGAAGTTGCGCTTCCAGATGGCGCGCATGGGCGATGTCGTCATCCTTGGCGCGCGCAAGTTCGGCGGCCACGCGCTCCTCCAGCACCGTCGCGCCCATCGCCTGCATGATGCGGCGCGTGTAGAGGCCAAGCTGGGTGAACCAGCGGATATCCTCCACACCAACCCGCTCGCCGGCCTGCTGGATCGCCATGGACAAGCCAGGCCCGCTGCCTGCTGCCAGCATGCCCTCAAGCCCATCCGCCTCTTCGCCGAACTGGATATCCGCCTCGCCGTCCGGGCGTTCTTCATGCGGCGCCGCCGAGAAAAACAGATCGAAACATTCCTCATAGAGCACGCGCTGCTCTTCAGTTTTCGACAGAACCAGACCCAGCGCATCGCGCAAAGTCGTCCGGTCATCGAAACCGATCGCGGCGAGCACGCGATGCGCGTCCAGCCCCTCGGCGGTGGAGACCGGCAGGCCGGCGCTGCGGGCGGCGCGCAGGAAGGTGCGGAGCTGGTGGGACATGCTGCCCGCTCAGCCCACCGGCATGCCCGTCTTCGCCTTGGCGATGGCGGCACCGGCCTGGCGCTGGGCGGATTCGATATCGGCTTCGTATTTCAGCAGGATATTCAACGTGGATTCGACAATGTCATGGCCCAGCTCGCTGACATGCAACAGCAGCAGCGCGCGTGCCCAGTCGATCGTCTCGCTGACCGAGGGCAGCTTCTTCAAATCCATCTGGCGAAGCTGCTGGACGAAGCTCACAAGTTGCCGGCGCAGCGTGGCGGAGATTTCCGGCACCCGGGCGGCGACGATCTTTTCCTCCAGTCTCTGGTCCGGGAAATCCAGCCGCAGATACAGGCAGCGCCGCTTCAGCGCATCGCCGAGATCGCGGATATTGTTCGAGGTCAGGATCACCAGCGGCTGGGTGCGCGCTGAGATGGTGCCAATCTCCGGAATGGTGACCTGGAAGTCCGAAAGCAGCTCAAGCAGAAATGCCTCGAACTCGTGATCGGACTTGTCCACCTCATCGATCAGCAGCACCGCGCCATGCTCTTCCTGAAGCGCGCGCAGCAGCGGGCGGGCTTCGAGAAATTGCTCAGAGAAAAATACATCGCCCACGCCGGCGAGGCGTTCCATGGCGGAGGCCAGGTCCGGTGCATCGGCCAGCGAGGCGCCAAGCCGATCCTTCAGAATCTGGGTGTAGAGAAGCTGCTTGCCGTATTTCCATTCATACAGCGCCTTGGATTCATCGAGCCCTTCGTAGCACTGCATGCGGATGAGTGGCAGGCCGCGCATCTCGGCGACGGCCTTGGCAAGCTCGGTCTTGCCGACACCGGCCGGGCCTTCAACTAGGATGGGCTTGCCAAGATGGGCGGCGAGATGGACAGCAATCGCGGTCTGGCGGTTGCAGATATAGCCGGTGCGCGCGAGGCCATCGATGATGGTGGCCAGGGCATCGGCCAGGGATTGGGGCGTGGAATCGGCCAAGGGAGGCTCCGTCATTGTCCTGTGCAGGCTAGTGCATGACAGGATGCCGTCAAACCCTGTGCGGTCATGGCTGGATGGCATGGCCAGAGACGGATAATGTCTGCGGCGCAACTCCCATCGTATGATCGGATCGCACATGTTCTTCGAGGGTTTCACGCTCAGCTTTGTTGATCTGCCATCGGGGCGGATGCGCCTGCGCCATGGTGGCTCCGGCCCGCCGCTTCTGTTGCTGCACGGCAATCCACAGACACATGCGATGTGGCATGCAATCGCCCCGCAACTGGCCCAGCGCTTCACCGTCTATTGCCCCGATCTGCGCGGCTATGGCGGCAGCTTCAAGCCGGCGCCGAGTGCGGATCATGCGCCCTATGCGAAGGTCGAGATGGCGCGCGACATGGCCGCCCTGATGCAGCATTTCGGCCATCAGCGTTTCGCCGTCGGCAGCCATGACCGCGGCTCACGCGTGGCACACCGGCTGGCACTGGACTTTCCTGAGCGTGTCGAGAGACTTGCCGTGCTCGATATCGTGCCGACGATCGAGCATTTCGAGCGCACCGATATGGCTTTCGCGCTCGCCTATTATCACTGGTTCTGGTTCGCCCAGCCGCATCCATTCCCGGAATCGCTGATCAATGTGGCGCCCGATCTGTGGTTCCACGCCCATACCAGCCGCAGCCCGAAGCCGGCCTCGATCTTCCATCCTGAAGCACTGGAAGATTACCTCGCCGCCGCGCGCGATCCGGCGATGATTTCCGGGATGTGCGAGGATTATCGCGCGGCTGCCACCATAGACCTGGAACATGACCGCGCCTCACGCGCAGAGGGGCGGAAAATCGCATGTCCACTCCTCGTGCTGTGGGGGAAGCGCGGAATCATTGGCCGCTGGTATGAACCGCTGGCACTCTGGGGCGCGTATTGCACGGCGGCCGTAACGGGCGGACAGGTCAATGCCGGGCATTACCTGGCGGAAGAGGCGCCAGGCGAGGTGCTGGAGAAGTTCGAGGCGTTTTTCTGAAAATATTGCCGGCTCAGAGCCGGATGATCGGCCCGCTATAACGGCCAATCACCGGATCGGCGGTGACCAGCGCAATCCCCTCCACCATGGCCTGGGCAATGAACAGCCGGTCGAACGGATCGCGATGAATTGGCGGCAAATTGCCAAGGGCGGTGACATGACCGCCTGAAATCGGCAGCTCCCGATAGCCGGCATCGAGCAGCGCCATACGCAGCAGCGCGGGTTCGACCTGGAAATCGTCGCGGCCCAGACCGTTCTTGATCGCCACTTCCCAGATCGAGCCAACGCTGAAGAGGATGTCATTCTCACCATCTTCGAGAATTCCACGCGCCCGCGGCGGCAGCCGCGCCGGCGTGGCTGCCGCCCACAGCAGCAGATGCGTGTCGAAGAGGTAGTTCATCAGCCGCCGAACAGGGAGTCGATCTCGCCCTCGCCCATGCGGTCGAAATCATCTGGCACGGTGAAGGCGCCCGCCATGAACCCCACACGGCGGCTCACCGCCGGCGGCCTGAGCGCCTCTACCTTCACGAGTGGCTTGCCGGCCTTGGCGATGACGAAGGACTCGCCCTGCACAGCGCCTTCAATGAGGCGGGAAAGCTGGGTTTTGGCGTCGTGAATATTGACCGTGCGCATGGGATCACCAGACTTAGTCCGATAGACTTAGTTTAATCCGATGCGTACTGCAACCCCAAACAGCAAAAGGGCCGCACCATAAGGCGCGGCCCCAAGTAACCCCAGCGGCCGGCTGGCCGCCCGGCTGGCCACCTATTTCGGGCGTTGCGAGGCGGCCATGCTCTTGGCGTCCATGCCGCCCAGCTTGGAGCCACTGATCAGCTCGTTATGCGAGTGGGCGAAATGATGCATGTGGAATACGGCATCCATCGCGGTGCGCTTGCCGCGCAGATCTTCCACGTGGTTGATCGCCTGCTTGGTCAGCACCAGGCCCATGCGCGGCATCGCGGCGATGCGGCCGGCGATGGCGAGCGTCTCGGCCTCAAGATCGGCGACCTTCACGACCTTGTTGACCATGCCGAGATTATAGGCGCGATCAGCCGGCATCCGCTCGCCGAGCAGCAGGAATTCCTTGGCCACGCGCGGCGGCAGTTCGAAGGCGTGGGCGAAGTATTCCACGCCCGGAATGCCCATGCGCACTACCGGATCAGCAAAGAAAGCATTGTCAGCGGCGATGATGAGATCGCACACCCAGGCCAGCATCAGCGCGCCAGCCACGCAGGCGCCCTGCACCATGGCGATGGTCGGCTTGGGGATGTCGCGCCAGCGGCGGCACATGCCGAGATAGACTTCCTGCTCGCGCACATACAGGAACTCACCGCCCGGCTTGTTCACATGGTCGTACCAGAGATGCGCGCGATCGAAGCTCTGATTCACATCGCGCCCCGGCGTGCCGATATCGTGGCCGGCCGAGAAATGCTCGCCCGAACCCGCCAGGATGATGGCCTTCACATCGTCATCATCGACAGCGCGACGGAACGCGGCATCCAGCGCATAGGTCATCTTGGAGTTCTGCGCGTTGCGGTATTTTGGCCGGTTCATCGTCACGATGGCGATGCCATCACGCACTTCATACAGAACGACGTCCTGTTCGACTTCCGCATCCGCCATGAGCGTTCCCTCTCCCGCTGAGTTTCTGATCATTCGATGCCATGTGGCGGTCGCGGCGGCAAGCTTTCCAGAGACAGAACTTGACATTACCGTGGAATATTCGACACTGGCGTCAGAAAAATACGGCGGGTGCGCTAGCCTGGGTCAGGCTGAAGCCCCCCGGGAGCGAACGCGGATGGTCCAAT
>CANJOG010000196.1 GCA_947475475.1 Acetobacteraceae bacterium | reverse complement strand
TTGGCCGTAGCGGGTGACGACCAGACCCTCAAGCGGCAGGTCGGGCCAGGCGGCTTCGAGCGCGGCGGCCATGGCGGCGGCGGATTTGCCGGCGCCGATGACGATACAGCGGCCTTTCGGCCTGCTGGGAAGGTGGGCGGCGAGCACGCGGGCGGGATCGGCGGCCGAGACCGCGGCATCGAAAAGGCCGCGCAGGAAATCCCGCGCGGCCTGGTCGTCGAACTCCATGCCGGGCGCCGGGCTATTCGGCTGCTGGGTGGAGCTTGTCGGCAAGGGTCGGCATGCGATGCCTCGTCTTGGGTGAGAGCAGGGTCTGCAACCGGGAGAGATAGAGATAGATGATCGGCGTTGTGTAGAGGGTCAGGATCTGGCTGAGGATCAGCCCGCCGACCATGGCGAAACCGAGCGGCTTGCGCAGTTCGGAGCCAGCGCCATTCTCGATCATCAGTGGCAGGCCGGCGAGCAAGGCGGCCATGGTGGTCATCAGGATCGGCCGGAAGCGCAGCAGGCAGGCCTGGCGGATGGCGGTGAAGGTATCCATCCCGTCACGCCGTTCGGCATTGACGGCGAAATCCACCATCATGATGCCGTTCTTTTTCACAATGCCGATCAGCAGGATGATGCCGATGAGCGCAATGACCGAAAGGTCATAGCCAAACGCGTAGAGCATCAGCAGCGCGCCGACGCCGGCCGAGGGCAGGGTGGAGAGAATGGTCAGCGGCAGGATGTAGCTCTCATAGAGGATGCCCAGGATGATGTACACCGCGATCAGGGCGGCTGCGATCAGGTAGGGCTGGCTGGCGAGCGAGTCCTTGAAGGCCTGAGCGGTGCCTTGGAAAGTGCCGCGGATCACGGCCGGCACGCCCATCTGGTTCATCGAGGCATTGATGGCATCGACCGCCTGGCCGAGAGCCGCACCTTGGGCGAGGTTGAAGGAGATGGTCACCGCCGGGAACTGGCCCTGGTGGTTGATGGCGATCGGGGCCACTTTCGAGGTGTCCAGCTTCACGAAATTCGATAACGGCACCACGCTGCCGCTTGCCGCGCGGACATAGAGCTTGTCCAGCGTGGCGAGGCTCGTGCGCTGCTCCGGCGTCACCTCGAGGATGACCTTATAGGTGTTGAGCTGGGTGAAATACTGCGCGATCTGGCGTTGGCCGAATGCGTCATACAGCGTGTCGTCGATCAGCTGCGGCAGCACGCCGAAGCGCGAGGCGGCGTCGCGGTCGATGGTGAGCACGGCGGTGGCGCCGCGGATCTGCTGGTCGGTTGTGACGTCGCGCATCACGCCGATGCCGCGCAGCTTCTCGAGCACCCGCGGCGCCCAGGTATAGAGCTCCTCGGCATCGCTTGATTGCAGCGTGTACTGGTATTGCGCCTTGGAGGATCGCCCGCCAACGCGGATGTCCTGGGCAGCCTGGAGGAAGAGGTTGATCCCCTCCGTGGCAGCCAGTTGCGGTCGCAGTTTGGCGATTACCTGCTGGGCGGAGAGCTTGCGCTCGCTCAGCGGCTTCAGCGCGATAAAGCAATTACCCATGTTTTCGGTCTGGCCGAAAATACCCGCGCCGATGGCGCAGGAGTAGTTGGCGATATTCTCCTCCTTGGCCAGCACTTCCTGGATGCGGAGTTGCATTCTGGTCATCTCGGCGAAGGAGACGTCCTGCGCGGCCTCGGTCTTGCCGAAGATGACGCCAGTATCCTGTTCGGGGAAGAAGCCCTTGGGGATTTCGATATAGAGCCAGACGGTCAGCGCCATGGTGGCGAAGAAGACCATCAGCGTGGCGAACTGGAAGCGCAGGCAGATATCGAGCGTGCGGCGGTAGAAATTGAGCATGCCCTCGAAGAAACTCTCGATGATGCGGTAGAGTTTTCCGTGCTTTTCCTGGTGATGCAGGAAGCGCGAGCTCATCATCGGCGTCAGCGTCAGCGAGACAAAGGCCGAGACCACGACGGCGATGGTCACGGTCATGGCGAATTCGCGGAACAGGCGGCCGACGATGCCGCCCATCAGCAGCAGCGGGATGAACACTGCGATCAGCGAGACCGAGATCGAGATAATGGTGAAGCCGATTTCGCCGGCGCCTTTCAGCGCGGCATCCATCGGTTTCATGCCTTCTTCGATATGGCGGAAGATATTCTCCAGCACCACGATGGCGTCATCGACCACGAAGCCGACGGAAATGGTGAGTGCCATGAGCGAGAGATTGTTCAGGCTGTAGCCGAACATGTACATCGCGGCGAAAGTGCCGATAATGGCGATCGGCACGGTGACGCTGGGGATGATGGTCGCCCAGAAATTGCGCAGGAACAGGAAGATCACCATCACCACGAGGCCGACGGAGAGCAGCAGGGTGAACTGCACATCCTCCACCGAGGCGCGGATGGTCATGGTGCGATCCATCACGGTGGAGACCCGGATCGAAGGCGGCAAGCCGGCCAGCATGCGGGGCAGGGCGTCCTGCACGCGGTCCACCGTGTCGATGACATTGGCGTCCGGCTGCTTGAAGACCAGCAACATGACGCCGATCTTGCCGTTCTGCCAGGCGGTGGCGAGATCGTTCTCCGGCGCGTCGATGGCGCGGCCGATATCGCGCAGCCGGATCGGCGCGCCATTGCGATAGGCCAGGACCAGGTCTTCGTAGGGCTGTGCCGAGTTGAGCTGGTCGTTGGCGAAGATCGTATAAGCGCGGGTCGGCGTCTCGACCACGCCCTTGGGGGCGCTGACGGTGGCGTTGACCACCATGTTGCGGACATCCTCGAGCGTCAGGTTCAGCGCCGCGAGCTTGGCGGTATCAGCCTGGATGCGCACCGAGGGCTTGCGCAGGCCACCGAGCAACACCTGGCTGACGCCGGCGACCTGGGAGACCTGCTGGGAGATGATATCGGCATATTCGCTGACCCGGATGAGCGGCAATTCATCCGATTGTACCGACATGATCAGCACCGGGCTGTCGGACGGGTTGACCTTGCGGAAGGTAGGCGGCGTGGTCATCGCACGCGGCAGATCGCGGGCAGCCGCGGTGAGGGCGGCCTGCACATCGAGGGCCGCGCCATCGATGCTGCGGGCGAGGTCGAACTGGATGGTGATGGCGGCCTGGCCGAGCACGCTGACCGAGGTCATTTGCGAGACGCCGGGAATCTGGGCGAGCTGGGTTTCCAGCGGCTGCGCCACTGTTGTCGCGATGGTCTCCGGACTGGCGCCGGTCAGCCGGGCGCTGACATTGATTGTGGGAAATTCGACGCGCGGCAGTGGCGCCACTGGCAGTAGCGGATAGGCTGCAATGCCAATCAGCAGGATCGCCGCCATGACGAGGGAGGTGGCGATCGGGCGCTTGATGAAGGGGGTCGAGATGCTCATCGGATCGGAACAGCCTCTGCCTTGCGTCGGGTTATTGGTATGGTCGTCGGACTCAGCTAGCCGGCCGGCGGATCAGCTGGTCGGCTGATCAGCTGGTCGGCTGATTCTGGCGCGGCGCGACCCGCGTGCCGTTCTGCAGCTTGGCGTGGTTGGTCAGGACAATCTGTTCACCGCCCTGCAGCCCCTTGCCGAGGAGGATGTTGTTGCCGTCATCCTCGATCACCTCGACCGGGGTCAGGGCGACGGTGGAATCCGGCTTGATGACGAAGACGAAGCGGCCGGAAGGGCCGTTCTGCACCGCCTGGACGGGCAGCGAGATGGTGCTCTTGCGCATTCCCACCGTGACCGTGGCGTTGATGAACTGGCCGGGCCAGAGGCGGTTATCCTCGTTGGTGAACTGGGCCTTCATCTTGATCATGCCGGTCGCGGTATCGACGGTATTGTCGATGGTCTGCAGCGCGCCACGGGAGAGTTCGCGCTTGCCATCGGAGGCATAGGCGACGACCGGCGGCTTGCCGGCGGCCAGCGCATCCTGCAACTCACCCAGATATTCCTGGTTGAGCGAGAAATTGACCATCACCGGATGGATTTGCGCGATGGTAACGATGGCGCTGGCGGCCGGATCGGCGGCGCGAACAATATTTCCGAGATCGATCAGCCGCAGGCCGACGCGGCCCTCCACCGGGGCGGTGATGCTGCTATAGGTCAGGTTGAGCTGGGCGGTGTCGATCGCCGCCTGATCACCCTGGATGGTGGCGGTGAGTTGGCCAACGAGGGCGATCTGCGCGTCGAGCTTGGTGCGCGCCTCGATGCCGCGCGCCACGGTTTCCTGAAAGCGGGCGAGGTCCAGCTTCGCATTGACCAGCGTCGCCTCATCGGCGGCCTTCTTGGCCATCGCCTGATTGAGTGCCGCGCGATAGGGGCGCGGATCGATCTGCACCAGCAGGTCGCCGGCTTTGACTTCCTGGCCCTCGGTGAAATTGACCGACATGATCGCGCCGTCCACGCGGCTGCGGACCTGAACGACCTGGTTGGCCTGCACGACGCCGATGCCACGCAGAATCCGGGGAATGTCCTGGCGCTTGGCGGTGATGACTTCGACGGGTACGCCGGGAGTGGCGGCGGGCGGGGCGGCCTGGGCCGCAGCGCCGCGGGGCGCGAGCGCGGTGGCGCCGCTGAGCATGACAACGAGGCCAAAGGCGCTCAGGGCGGCTCCAGAGCGGGCGAAGTAGGGCAGGCCGCGTGCGGCACGGCGCTCTGGCGTTACGAGTATCATCTGGCCTCCCTCAAAGACACGCTGTCCTATGCCCCCGATATACGCCGGGCGGCGGACTACATTTCATTCTGGATCGTCGCGGAGCAGGCTAGGACGTGAATTGATATAGGAATGACGCGTCTTTGCGCGGCTACTCCCGACCAAGAGGTTGAATTTGCTCAATCTTGCCCGGTTTGTCCAGCGTTAACGCTCAATCCTGGGGCGGCAGGCCTTGGCCAGAGGGCGCGAAGCTGTCTGGACCCCACATTGAGCAGCCAGGATCAGCCAATCAGCCAATCAGCTGGCAGACATTTCGTCCGGCGCTTGGCGAAGC
>CANJOG010000195.1 GCA_947475475.1 Acetobacteraceae bacterium | reverse complement strand
TCGAGAGCTTTGCCGGCACGCGCTACCATACTGGCGCCTGGCCGCATGATGGCGTGGACTTCACCGGCAAGCGCGTCGCCGTGATGGGCACAGGTTCGACTGGTATCCAGGCCATCACCGCGATCGCCAAGACCGCGAAACATCTTGTCGTGCTGCAGAGGACCGCGAATTTCAGCCTGCCAGCCCGCAACGAGCCACTCGCCGTCGAGACGATTGCCGATTTCAAGAAGCACTATCCGCAGACCCGCCAGCGCGCGCGCTACTCGCCATCAGGCAACACATATATTGGCGACTGGTACGGGACGCAGCCCGCTCTTTCAGTCTCCACCGAGGAGCGCGAGGCCGAATATGAGCGGCGCTGGCAACTTGGCGGTGGCAAAATCCTCGCCGCCTATTCCGATCTTGGCACCAATGAAGCGGCGAACGCCACCGTCGCCGAATTCGTGCGGCGGAAGATCCGCGAAATTGTGAAAAATCCGCAGGATGCTGCCTCGCTGGTGCCCACTGGATATCCAATCGGCGCCAAGCGCATCTGCCTCGATTCAGGATATTATGAGGTATTCAACCAGGAGAACGTGACCCTGGTGGATCTGAAGAAAACGCCGATCGAGGAATTTATGGCTGCGGGTGTGCGCACCACGGCGGCGAGCTTCGATCTGGACTGCATTGTTTTCGCCACGGGATTCGATGCGATGACCGGCACGCTGAAGCGGATAGATATTCGAGGACGCGACGGGTTGGCACTGGCTGAGAAATGGGAAGCTGGACCGCGCTCCTATCTTGGTGTTGGCAGCGCGGGATTCCCGAATCTCTTCATTGTCACCGGGCCCGGAAGTCCGTCAGTACTCAGCACCGTGCTCTGCTCGATCGAGCAGCATGTGGAGATGATCACCGATTGCATGGATTATCTGCGTGGCCATGGCTTCACCACGATTGAACCACAGCGAGATGCGGAAGACCGCTGGGTGGAATATGTCAACGAACTCGCCGCTGCCACACTGCATGTGAAGGCGAACTCCTGGTATCTGGGCGCGAATATTCCCGGCAAGCCGCGCGTGTTCATGCCCTATATCGGTGGCGTCGGGCGCTACCGCAAGGAATGCGAGGAAATCGTCGCAGATGGCTATCGCGGCTTCATGCTCAGCGCACCAGCATCGTCTGGCGAGCGGCGCCAATTTGCAACTGCCTGAACCTGCTTGGCGCAGCCTTCCGTGGATGCACAGAAGGCTGCGCCAATCGACTATTTCTTGAACGCGCCGCTCGCCGCCCCCCGTCCGCCATCGATGACAAAATGCGCGCCGGTGATATTCGCTGCGATGTCGGAGCAGAGATACATCACGAGTCCGGCGATCTCATCGGGCCGCGTATAGCGTCCGGTCGGTGTGTTCTCCGCATTCAGCCGCTGAGCCGCGGCTGGATCGGCGGGATTGACCATCTCCTCGATCGAATGAATCATGCGCGTATCGACCGAACCGGGGCAGATCGCATTGATGCGCACGCCTTGGCGCGCAAATTCTCCCGATGCGGTCTTCGTCAATCCGAGGACACCATGCTTGGAGGCGATATAGGCGGACATGCCGGGCGCGCCGATCAATCCCGCGACCGAGGCCGTGTTCACGATGGCCCCAGCGTGCTGCGCGGCCATTACCGGCAGCACATGCTTTAGGCCGAGGAAGACGCCCTTGAGATTGACCGCGATCACACGGTCGAATTCGTCTTCATCATAGCTGGGGATCGGCTTGAAGCCACCCTCGATGCCGGCATTGTTGAAGAAGCAGTCAATCCGCCCATGCGCGGTGACAGTGGCGTGCACAAAGGCCTCGACCTCGGCGCTTTTCGAGACATCAGCGGCAAAGAAGCGGGCATCGGTGCCGGCAGCGGAAAGTTCGGCTGCCGCTTGCGCACCCGCCTGGGCATCGCGATCGACCAGCACCAGTTTCGCGCCTGCCTGAGCGAAGGAAGTGGCCGTGGCGCGGCCAATCCCGTTCGCCGCACCCGTGATCAGCACAATCCGGCCGGTGAAATCCATCGTTCTCTCCCATTGGCGCCTGCCCGATGACCGGTGCACCTTGTCATTGCGCCGCCAGTGTATTTGCGCGCCTTCGCCAAGCCAAGCCGCGCCCCCGGTTGAGAAGCGGGCGTGCTGCCCCTACATCTGACGGTGCCCGCCTGCCCCCACCAGGGCGGCGATGATCGGCACCGGGCGCGTGAAAGGCAGAGTCGAACTGATGGATATTATCCCCCCCTTCAGCATCACCGTGTGCGGGATCGAGGAACTGGACGGGCATTGCGCAACCGGGGTGAGCCATGTGCTCTCCATTCTTGATCCAGACCGCGCCGTGCCCGAGGCATTTGGCAGTTTCGGCGAACATGCGAAACTCGAATTGCGCTTCCATGACGTGATCGAAGCCGATCAGGACGGCAAGATTGCACCGGACGAGGGACATGTTGCCGCCCTGCTCGCATTCGGCCGCGATCTGTTGGCTGGGGCGGCAGCCGATGCGCATCTGCTGGTGCACTGCCATGTCGGCATTTCGCGCTCCACCGCGGCGATGACGCTCATCCTGGCCCAGGCATTGCCCGAGGAGTCCGCCGAGCGCGTGCTCGCCAAGGTGCTGAGCATCCGGGAAAAGACCTGGCCTAATCTACGTATGATTGAAATCGGTGACGCTATTCTTGGCCGGCGCGGCACGCTGGTTGCCGCGGCTTCAGGCGTCTATCGCTCGCAGCTCGAGCGTTTTCCGAAGGTCGCGGATTACATGCGCTCCACCGGCCGGCAACGCGAACTCTCCGCCGCTGGTCACTGAAAATCAAGCCAGCGGCGGCAAGGCGAGAATGTCGCGATGGCCAACTATCCCGCGCTCGCGGGACGCCGCTCGCCACGCGGCCGTTACCGTTGGCGCCAACAAACCAGTCTCGGCGGCGGCATCGGCAAATCCCGCCGCCAGCGGCACCAGCAGCCCCTGGTCTTCCCGATCCAGAATCCAGCTACTCGGCGCGGCGGCGACGTCGTAGCCGGCTTGGCCGAACGCTGCCTCCAGGGTCTGCTGTGCTGATGAACCGAGCGCAGCCCCAAGCCCCTTATCGCCTTGCTGATGCGCCAGGAAAGCGCGCAGCATCGCGGCATCATGCTGATGTGGCGGGAACCATTCCTGTCGGCCATCGAAGCTGAGCACGGCGTGAAAGCCGCTCCCCTGCCCCACCACATGCCGCGCCAGGCAATGCACGAAATCTTCTGAGGCCAGATCGAAGAATGCCGATGCTGTAACCGCATCAGCGCGAGGCAATCCAGCGAAGCCTTGTGCAAGATCGGCGCACAGAAAGCGCACCGTGATCTCGGCTCCCGCACAGCGCAGCACCAGCACCTCGCCATCCAGCGCGACCTCGTCAGCCCAGTCGGCCAGACGCGCACGTGCCGCCGCCAGGATAGCGGGGTCATGATCGAGCAGGATCCAGTCCTGCACCGGGCCCAGATATGGCGCCAGACGCCGCAGATTAGAGCCGGTGCCTGCCCCCAGATCGAGAATGTTCGGCCGGGCGAAGCGCGCCATCCAGCCGGCGAAGCGCATGCGCAAACCGACATCGCACGAACGGTGATCAGCCGCCTCGCGCAGATCGAGCCAGGATGGGCTGAACCCCTCCACCATCGTCTTAGGCTCCTTACCGGCGGCTTTGCGCGCCGCGCCACTTCCGCTAGCCTGACGCCAAGCGGAAAGAACGTTCGCAATGATGGAGGAAGCAGCCATGGCCGTCGTGGTCAAGGATATCGAGACTGAAAACTGGAAATCCGCAGCCGAACACCGCACGCCGGGCATTTCCCAGCGCAATCTGTTCGACCGTGGCGGCGAGGGGCGCAGCTTTGCCTGCCATATCTCGCGCTTTGCTGATCAGTTCCGCTCTCCCTGGCATCGACACAATTTCGACCAGATCCGTATCGGCCTGATCGGCGAGACACGCTACGGCCCTCGTGACCGGCTGCCGCCACGCACGATTGGCTATTTCCCCGAAGGCACTGGCTACGGCCCGCAAAGCGTCGATGCACCGCCGTCCGTGCAGCTCATCATGCAGTTTGATGGCAATAGCGGCTGCGGCTACCTGGACCTGGAATCGCTCGACCGCGGCACCAGCGAATTGCGTGCGCTCGGGACATTCGCCAGCGGGTATTATACGCGCCATGGCGAGGAGAAGAAGACGGACGCCTACCAGGCTGCCTGGGAACGCATCCGTGGCCGGCCGATGATCTATCCCGAACCGCGCTTCAATGACGCCATCTACATGAATCCGGACAGCTTCGCCTGGCAGAGGTGCGATGCCGGAATCGCGCGCAAGACGCTCGGCATCTTCGGCGAGAACGGCACCACCATCCGCATGACGCGGCTCGATGCGGGAGCGAGCATGCGCTTCACCTCGCCCAAACGCACCACGGTGCTGTTTGTGTTGAACGGCAGGATTGCCTGCCAGGGCAGCGAGATTGGCGAATGGTCCGCGATCCTCATCGAGGATGACGAATCAGCGGATGTCAGCGGTGTGGCAGAGACGAGCGAACTCGTGGAAATCCTACTCCCGGTGGCCTCCTGAATTACCGGAACGCATCGGCGTGACAACGCACGACGCCACACGAGCCGTCTTACGGGAAGGGCCGACCGTCACGACGCTGTTGAGCCGCGCCGCACACCGGCATGGCGATGCGGTCGCCTTCATCGACAAGGATGGCGTCCTCACCTACCGCGAGACGTGGCGCCGCGTGCGCGCCATCGCGGGAATGCTGCGCGCCCATGGCGTCGCCTTGGGTGACCGCGTGGCACAGCTTGCGCCCAACAGCACGAATGCCTGGTGCGTGCAGGCCGCGACTTATATTTTGGGCGCGCGCTTTGTCGGCCTTCAGATCATGGGAAGTCCGGAATCCTGGTCTATGGTTCTAGAGGATGCTGAACCGTGCGTCTTTGTGACTGA
>CANJOG010000194.1 GCA_947475475.1 Acetobacteraceae bacterium | reverse complement strand
TCTGCGCCAGGTCGCCAAGGCGCGCGCCTGGCTGGTTCCCGGCCTCGCCGCGACCATGCCGCCACGCCAACCCCCCGGCGCAGGGTCGCCGATCTTCCTGGTGGGATTTCCACGTTCCGGGACGACCTTGCTGGAGACGATCCTGGATTCGCATCCTGGGTTGCAGAGCCTGGACGAGAAGCCGACTTTGCCGAGGGTGGTTGAAGAGTTCGAGGCGCTCGCGGGCGGTAATCCCACCGCGCTGGCGCGGATAGATGATGCGCAGGCCGCGCATTTGCGCGCAATCTATGAGCGCGCGGTCGATGATTCCTGTGAGCGCCGACCTGGTGCGCGGATCGTCGACAAGCTGCCACTGAATATCATCCATGCGCATCTGATCCGCCGTGTCTTTCCCGATGCCGGCATCATCCTGGCGCTGCGCCATCCCTGCGATGCGGTGCTGAGCTGCCTGATGCAGAATTTTCAGTTGAACGATGCGATGGCGAGCTTCGTCTCGCTGGGCGGGGCTGCGCGCACCTATGCGGAGGTGATGGGCCTGTGGCGCGACACCGACGCAGCACTCGCGCTGGCGCCTGCGGTGCTGCGCTATGAAGACCTGGTGCTCGATGTCGAAGGCCAGATCAGGGCCTTGCTTGAGAAACTCGGCGTTTCCTGGAGCGATGCGGTGCTCGATCACACTGCACATGCGCAAAAGCGCGGGCTGATCAATACGCCGAGCTATGCGCAGGTGACCCAGCCGGTGCAGACGCGCGCACGTTATCGCTGGCTGCGCTACCGCACGGAACTGGAGCCGGTGCTGCCGCTGTTGCAGCCTTGCATCGACGCCTTTGGCTATGGTGATGCGGAACAGGCGTAGGATCGCGTTTCAGATCACCGAGCCGGCGCTGGTATGGATGGTCTGCGCCGTGATCTGGCGGCTGGCGGGCAGGCAGAGGAACAGGACCGTCGCTGCCACATCCTCGGGTTCCGAGAGCCGGTGGAGGAAATTCTCCAGCCGCCCGGCCGTCACCATTTGCTGAAGTTCGCCGCGTGCATCGCCCGCATTCGTCATCGGCGTATCGGTCATGCCGGGGGCCACGGCATTCACATTGATATCGTGTTTCCCAAGTTCGGCGGCAACGACACGGGTGATGTGGGTGAGCGCCGCCTTGGAACTCGCATAGGCAATGCGCGAGCGGGCGCGATGGGCGGAACTGGAAGTCACATTCACAATCCGCCCGCCACCGCCGCATGCGATCATATGCGCCGCCACATGCTTCATCATCAGCATAGGCGCCTTGAGATTGACGGTATGAACAAGATCCCAGTCTTCATCGGTGACATCGAACAGGCTGGTGATGCGCCCGGTGGTGCCGGCGCAATTGACCAGGATGTCGAGGCGGCCAAATTCTGCGAGTGCCTGCGCCACGGCATCGGGAATGTTGGCGGTCGCGGAGAGATCGCATGTGATCACCAGCACGCGCGCGCCCGCCGCCTCGCAGAGCGTGGCAGTCTCGCCCAGCCCGGCCGCATCGCGGTCAATCACGGCGATGGCGGCGTCGGCGCGCGCCAGCATCACGGCGGTGGCGCGTCCGATTCCCGAGGCCGCACCTGTGATGATGGCGATACGGTCTGAAAGCTCCCCGGTCATTGTCTCAGGCGGCGCGGCGCAAGAGGCGGCCGGGCAATGCGCCGGAATGCTCGCCATGCTCCATCAGCACGCTGCCATTGACCAGCACCGCCTCGATCCCCGACGCGCGCTGGAGCAGGCGCCGCGCACCGCCGGGCAGATCGTGCACGACCTGCGGCATGTCCGGTGAAATCCGCGCCGCATCGAAGACCACCACATCGGCCTTCATGCCAGGCCGCAGCAGGCCACGATCAGCAAAGCCCCAGGCACGGGCGGGGGCGAGCGTCATCATGCGGATCGCCTCTTCCAGTGTGAAGCGGCCGGTCTGGCGCACCCAATAGCCGAGCATATGGGCGAAGATCGAGCAGTCTGAAATCTGGCCGACATGCGCGCCGGTATCGGAGAAGGTCATAATCGTGCGCGGATGGCGCATGATCTCCTCCAGACTATCACGATCGAAACGATCGATATATTGCTGGAAGAAACACTCAAGATCGCTTTCCAGCGCCAGGTCGATGAAGGTCGCCACCGGCGAGGTGCCACGCTCGGCGGCGATTTCCGCGATGCTGCGGTGCGGCGGCAGCGGCTGATCATAGTAGTAGATCGACTGCCATTTCGGCGCCCGTGCCTCGGTGCCGATGGCGCGGCCATAGGGGCCGTTGTTTGCTTCCTCCTCCAGTCGCGCGCGGATCGCCGGATCGCGCAGTTGCGCGCGCTGGGCATCGAGCGGCTGGGCGCGGAACTGCTTCCACAAAGGCAGCTTGTCGAAGGGAAGGTTAGAGCGGAAGGAGAGCAGCACGGTGACATCACGCGAATGGCTCTGGCCGAACATCACGCCGCCGGCTGCCGCGGTTTCATCGAGCAAGCGAAGATGGCTGCGCCACACATCGGGATTGGAGACCGTGCCCATCACCGTGCCGAAGGTGAGCGGAATGCCGCTTTCCACGGCGAGGTCTTTCAGCAAAGCAGTGCCGGCGCGGCGCAGGTCCGGGTCGAGATTGCGCATGTCGTTGCTGATGGCCAGTTCAAACACGCCGCCGCCCATGGAATTGACCAGGGCGCGCACCTCGTTCCAGTCACCAACCCGGGACGCGACGGGTTTGTCGTCGGAGGTTTCGTGATTGATGCTGCGTGAGGTGGAAAACCCGATGGCGCCGGCATCCAGCCCGGCGCGCAACTGTCCGAGCATCAACGCCATATCATCGTCGCTGGCTTGTTCCTCGAAGGCGCGGCTTCCCATCGCCCAGGTGCGAAGGGCGGAATGGCCCATATAGACGGCGTGGTTCAGCCCCTTGGGCAGCGCGTCCAGCACGTCGAGATATTCGGGGAAGGTCTCCCATTTCCACTCGATGCCCTGGGCCATGGCGGCAGCGGAAATATCTTCCGCGCGCTCCAGATTGCGCACCACCAGGCCACGCGCATCGGCCCGCGAGGGGGCGAGGGTGAAGCCGCAATTGCCCATGACCAGCGTGGTCACGCCCTGCCAGCAGGAGGAGGTGCCGAGTGGGTCCCAGTTGATCTGCGCATCGACATGGGCGTGGCCGTCGATGAAGCCTGGGCTGACGATCTTTCCACGCGCATCGATTTCGCGCCGTCCTTCGGAGCGGATGCGGCCGATAGCGGTGATGACATCGCCGGTGATGCCGATATCGGCTGGGAAGGCGGGCAGGCCCGAGCCATCGACCACGGTTCCGCCACGGATCACGATGTCATGCATGACAATCCTCCAACTTGTGCCGGCTGAGGCCGCGCTTGTCGCTAGTCTAGCCCCTGGGTGGCGGCCCGCCAATGCACAGCGCTGGGCATTGTGTTCCGAGGCTTCCGGGCATTAGCCTGGGGCAACCCCGAAAAGGGAAACCAATCCCGAAAGGGAAACAGGAGGAAATCATGGCCCTGATCACACGTCGCGCGGCGCTTGCCGGCGCCGCCTTGTCCGCACCGACCGTCCTTGCCTCGACCATTGCTGGCGCGCGCGCCGTCCGCGCACAATCCGCCGGGCCGATCCGCATCGGCTTTGCCGGCGCCGTCTCCGGGCCTTTCGCCATTATCGGCAATGATATCCGCGCCGGATGTGACCTGGCCGTGGCGCATGTCAATGCGACGGGCGGGGTGATGGGGCGTCCGGTCGAGCTGGTGGTGCGCGATACCAAGGCCAATCCGACCGAGGCGGTGGCCGTGGTGCGCGAAATGCTCAGCGACGGCATCCGGCACATCACCGGCGGCGCCTTCGGTTTCGAGGCGCTGGCCCAGGCGCCGATCGTGCAGGATGCCGGCGGCATCTACATCGTCAACGGCACCCAGAACATGCCGGTGACGCATGAGGGCTACCGGCCCTGCATGTTCCGCATTTCCGACAATGATGTGGAGGGCACGCGCGCGCTGGTGCAGATGGCGATCGATCGCTACGCCCATATCACCGACTGGGCGTATTTCGGTATCGATTCAGAAACTAATAATGCCAGCGGCCGTCTGTTCCAGAAGCTGCTGACCGAGGAGAGTGCCGCGCGCGGGCGCAAGGTGAACGTCCTCGATCCGCTGGTCATCAAGGCCGGATCGGGCGACGGCAAGAACCAGATATCCTCCATCATGGCCTCGCCGACCCAGGGCATCTACTCGATCATGTACGGCGCCGATGGCATCACGGTCTATAATCAGGCGCGCGCCTTCGGTTTCAACGACAAGATCAAGGTCATCCTCGACAAGGGCAACGAGATCAGCTTCGCCAAGGCCATGAAGCGCAACGTGCCGCGCAATTTCTGGTGCTATACGCCCTGGTACCATGGCGCCTATCGCGACAATCCGCTGAGCAGGATGCTCTATGACGGCTGGGTGGCGCGCACCGGCGACAAATATCCGCAAGGCTATCTCGGCTTCGGCTCCTCGGCGGTCTTCACCCTCACCGATGCCATGAAGGCGGCCCGCTCGACTGATCCGGCGGCGCTGATCGGCGCGCTGGAAGGCGGGCTGGTGGTTGAGACGGCCAAGGGTAAGGCGCGCTTCCGCCGCGAGGATCACCAGATCATGGCTGATATCAATTTCATCGAATTCGCCCCGGCCGATGAGGAGCCTGGTTTCAGGATCGCGGATAGCGCCGTCTATGACGGGGGCAAGATGCTGGAGCCGGCCACGCCGGGCGTTGCCTTCAAGTTCTGATCAGCGACCGGAGGCGCCAGCAGGTCAGAGCGGCTTGTTGGCGCGTTCGAGCAGGCGGCCGAAGAAACCAGGCTTCTTCTTGGCTACTTCGGCCTTGTTGAGTTTCTTGGCCTCCTCTCGCGCGGCGGCTTCCTGCTCGCGGCGCTTGGAATCCAGATACTTGTCCAGGCTCATGCCGGCCTTTGCGGCGCGCTTGGTTTCGTAAGCGCGCTG
>CANJOG010000193.1 GCA_947475475.1 Acetobacteraceae bacterium | reverse complement strand
GATGACATAGACCGGCATGCTGGCTTCCGCGAGCCAGGTGATGGTGCGGCAGGGGCGTGGCGGATAGCGTAACGCCAAGCCCACCGTGCCCCCGATCATGCCCCAATAGGCGAGGCCGACGGCGATGCGTCCGTTGAGTGATTCGCCAAAATGGATGGTGGCGCCGACGCAGATCAGGCCGAAAGCGAGCAGCATCCAGGCCTGTTCGCGCAGGCGGGTTTCGATTCCGGGAAAGGCCGCCATGGCGCCGCCGATCAGTAGGCAAACCCCGGCGAGGATGAAGTTCCACCAGTCTGTCAGTAGGTTTGGCAAATACGGCCAGTAGCCGCGCATGCCCACGATGATGGAGAGGAAAATGAGTGCGGGCGCCCAGATCAGGGCGCGGGAAGGGAGTGTGGAGTCCGGTGTGCGGCGGGCGAGCAGGCGGAGTGCCGGGAGCAGCAGGAGACTGAGCAAGAAGAGATAGGCCAGAAACCAGAGATGCGACCAGGTGACGAGCTGGATGCGGCCGAAATAACGTGGCAGGAACTCGAGAAATCCGATCTGGATGGGTGGCAGACAGACGAAGCTGTCGATCCGCAGGCTGCGGCCGCCGAGCAGTTCGATATATTTGATCGCCGGTCCCATCAGGATGACGCCTGCGGTGAGCGGGATGAGGATGCGGTGGACGCGATCACGCAGGAAGGCGCCGGGCGAGCGGCGGCGCAACATGGCGACGGCGGACCAGCCGGAGATCAGGAAGAAGCTCGGCGTCATCACCACGCGGAGGGCTTCGTAGAGTGCCGATCCAGCCTGCCAGGTTTCCGCGGCCTTGACGTGGTAGCGCGGCTCGGCGGCGAAGATCAGCAGGGCGTGGGAGAGAATCACCATGAAGCAGAGGATGGCGCGCAGGAGATCGAGATCGGCCCGCCGCATGGTGGATTTCGGCTTGTCAGCCTGCATGGGTTGTTCCGTCTGTTCCGTGCCTGGCTGAGTGTAGTGGAAGCGGCGCGGCCGGCAAATTGTCCGGTTGGCTTGTCGCTTGCGTTGGGGTGGGCCAGGATAGTGGCAGAACAAGCAAAGTCGGGAGGGCGGCGTGACGCAGCCGGTTTGTGTGATTGTCGGCGTTGGCCAGGGGTTGGGCTTGGCTTTGGCGCGGCGGTTTGGCCAGGGGGATATGCGTGTTGCGGCGCTGGCGCGCGGGGAGGCGAATGTTCGCCATTGCGAGACGGTGTTGCGCGCCGAAGGTCTCGATGTAACCGGCATTGTGGCTGATGCGGGCGATCCGGCGGCGATGGATGCGGCGTTTGCGCGGATCGATGCCGAGCTGGGGGCGTGTTCGGTGATGGTCTATAATGCGGCGATCATTGAGCCGGCGCGTTTCGTCACCAATTCAAGCGCGGATTATATTGGCGGCGATCCCGGCACGAAATCGGCCTGGAAAGCGCATGGCGTTCCGGCGGACTTTGCTTATCTGGACGCGTGTTTTCGCACCAATGTCGCGGGTGCGCTGCATGCGGCGCAATTGGCGCTGCCCGGCATGCGGGCGCGCGGTGGCGGCACCATTCTGCTGACAGGTGGCGTGCTGGCTTTCGATCCATGGCTGGAATGGGGCGTGACGGCGCTGGGCAAGGCCGCGCTGCGCAGCCTGGGGCTCTCGCTCGACCGTGAATTGCGCGGCGAGAATATCCATGTCTGCACCGTAGCGATTCACGGCACGATGGAAGAGGGCACGCCCTACACCCAGCCCAAAGTAGCCGAGGCCTACTGGAAACTACACCAGCAGGCACCGGCCGACTGGGAGCCGGAGCTGCATTTCCGAGGTTAAGGAGGCCGGCTTCAGGCGAAGGCGGCGAGCACGTCCCCAAAGCGCTTGAGCGACTCGATCTGGCCTTCCGGTGTCTTGTCGGCGAAGGTGAGGTGGATGTGTGTCGCGCCGAACTCGCGGAGTTTCTTGATCCGCTCGATGGAGTCTGCAGCAGTCTTGTCGCCGACATAAAGGTCCATCTCCATCGGCAGATTGGCCGGATCACGCCCGGCGGCGCGGGCGGCGGCGTGGACTTTCGCGATGGCCTCGCGCGCCTCTGGCCCCATGCGGAACAGGGGCAGCCAGCCATCTGCGAGGCGGCCAACGCGTTCGAGAACTTTGTCAGGCGGGATGGGGGTGATGGTGCGGCCGATGCCGAACCAGAGCGGGATCGGCCGTTGCAGCGGCAAGGGCGAGAGGCTGGCATCGCGGATCGTGTGATAGGCGCCAGTGTAGGTGACGTCGTCCTGCGTCCAGAGGGTGCGCATCACGTCGATCTGTTCTTCGAAGCGCTTGGCACGATCAGGAAAGCTTGCGCCGGCGGCTTCGAATTCGACGGCGTTGTAACCGATGCCGATGCCAAGGCGCAGGCGGCCGCCGCTCATGCGGTCGATCTGGGCGGCTTGTTTGGCGAGCACGACGGCCTGGCGCTGCGGCAAAGCGAGGACGCGGGTGGACAGGGTGATGCGGCTGGTGACGGCGGAGAGATAGGCCAGCAGCGTCATGCATTCATCAATGGTGCTGACCGCCGTATAGGGCGTTTGCGCGATGCCGCCATGGCGTTCGGCGATGATGCCGACCACGTGGTCCATGGCGTTGATGACGTCGTAGCCGGTGGCTTCGGCGGTGCGGACATAGTCCAGCATCTTGTCGAATGCGTCACCGAAGCCGGTGAAGCTGAACAGATTCACGCAGAATTTGATCTGGCTCATATGCTGATTCCGGGCAGAATATTCGTGATCAATCCTTGGGCGGGAAGACGCGGACATCGTTGTAGGAGGTGTCCATCGAGACGGGCACGTCGATCACAATGGGGCCATCCCCGCGGAAGAGTTCGGCAAGGGCCGGCGCAAGTTCGGCGGGCGATGTCACGCGGATGGCGCGCGCACCCATGGCGCGGGCGATGCCGGCATAATCGGTCTCGCCGAGTTGTTCCATGCAGGGCGCATTGCGCGCGCCGTGTTTGACCCAGCCGAGCGTTGCATTGTTGAGAATGACGACGCCGATGGGAATCTGGTGCTGCACGGCGGTCATTAGCGCGGGGAAGCTCATGGTGAAGCCCCCGTCGCCGCACACCGCGATGGCAGCGCGGTCGGGAAAGGCAAGCTTGGCGCCCAGGGCTGTAGGAACCGCCGAGCCCATGCCGCCGCCGCCGGTGGGTTGCAGATAGCCGCCAGGCGAGGTGGCTTTGAACCAGTGCATCATGAACAGCCGGTTCTCGCCCGCGTCGCAGGTGGCGATGGCGGAGTCGGGCCAGAGGCGTTGCAGGGTAGCGAGAACATGTTCAGGCGGAATCGGGAAACTTTGCGAATCATTCGCGCGTCCCGGATTGGTCGGAAAGCGTGTTCGGGCATCCGCGATGCGGGCTGTGGCGGCAGTGCCGGTGCGCGCGCAGCCGGTGGTGATCAGCGCATCCATGATGAGAGTCGCATCGCCGCAGAGCGCGTGATCGACGGGCAGTGTCCAGCCCAGATGCAGCGGCTCGATATCGATCTGGATCAGTGTCTGGCGGCCGACATCGATGATGCGTGGATCGCCGCCGGATGTGTCGGTGGTGGCGAGGCGCGTGCCGATGGCGATGATAACGTCTGACGCGCCGAGCAATTCGTTGGCGCTGCGATGGCCGTATTCGCCCATCACGCCGGCCGAGAGCGGCTGGGTTTCCGGAAAGACGCCTTTGCCGCCGGCGGTGGTCACGATCGGTGCGTCAATATGGGCGGCGAAGCGCGCCAGGGCGGCAGTGGCCTGGCCGACGCGCACGCCATTGCCGGCGACGATGGCGGGGCTGGTGGCAGATGCAATGGCGGCGGCCGCGGCGGCGAGTGCGCTTTGCTGTGGCAGGCTGCGGGCGTCCGGCAGGTAGCCTGCGGTGGGGAAGAGGACCGGCCGGTCACTCGCCTTCACGGAGCCGCGCAGGGACTCGCGCCGGTAAATCACCGCGACCGGGCCGGGATTGCCTGTGGTGGCGTGTTTGATGGCGAGCTGGGTGTGCTGTACCGCCTGGGCAGGCGTGTGGCTGACCATGACGCGCTTGCAGACGGCGGAAAGGGCGCGCTGCGCATCCCAGGCGCCGTAATCGCCGGTGCCTGCCTGGTAGGGAGCGTGGTGCGACATCTCGTGATTGTCGGTCATTTCCGTCAGCACGACGATGGGTGAGCTGCCAAGCAGGGCTTCGAGAAGTCCCTGAGCTGCATTGCCGACAATCCATTCGCCCTGGGCGAGCACCACGAGGGGTTTGCCGGTCAGGCGGCCATGCGCCTCGGCCATGATGGTGCCGACGGATTCCTGGCGCACCAGCATGGCGCGGATGCCGGGATGCAATTCGCAGGCGGTGACGATGCCGCCGATATAGCCGCCGGGCATGCCGAGCACGGCGGGAATGCCGGCTTCGGCAATGACGCGCGCGATGGCGTCACGAACACGGATATCACTAGCATGCGCGGCGTGAGTCACCCTGGTCGTCCCCATCCTGATGCGCGGCGTTCTCGCGCGCGTCATCTTGGCATGGTGGGTGGACGGTATCCATAGAGGGGGTGAGGAAGGCGTGCGCATGGCTGCTGAGTACCGGGCGAATCGGCCCGATGCGAAGCTGATTGACGGCTGGCATCCCCCTTCGTAGCATCGCGGGAGCATGAAAAAGCAATCCGTCTTTGCAACGGGGGAAACAATGAGAATCGGGACACGTTTGGCGGCTGCCACTGGTGGCGCAATGCTGGCAAGCCTGGTCGCTGGCCAGGCCATGGCGCAGGACACGATCAGGATGGGCCTGATCTCTGACCGCCAGGGGCTGATGCAATCCTTCGGCATTCCGAGCTGGAATGGCACACGGCTGGCCGTGAAGGAGATCAATGATGCTGGCGGCATCATGGTCAATGGCAAGAAATACAAAATTGATCTGAAGGAGGCCGAAAGCCGCTCCAATGAGCGCGAGGCCTCGGCTGCCGCGGTAGAGCTGATCAATGATCAGAAGGTGAAGTTCCTGTTTGGTG
>CANJOG010000192.1 GCA_947475475.1 Acetobacteraceae bacterium | reverse complement strand
TGCAGCGAGAGATGGACCTTGTGACCGTCAATCTCGATGTCGGTGGAGGTGCCGAGATGGTATTTCACATCGCCCGAGCCCTGCACGTCATCGGGCTTGAAGGAGGCGCCACGGAATTCGCTGAACAGGGCGACGAGCGGCTTGCGCACGACATTAACCAGCGTGTTCAGGCGGCCACGGTGCGGCATGCCAATGGCGATTTCGCTGACGCCGGCCTTCACAGCTACCTCGATGATGGTGTGCAGCGCCGGGATGGTGGATTCGCCGCCTTCAAGGCCAAACCGCTTGGTGCCTACGAAGCGGCGCTGGCAAAACGTCTCGAAGAATTCGGCCTCAGTCAGCGATTTCAGGATGGAGATGCGTTCGTCGGTTCCGAAGGCTTCCAGCCAGGGCGCGCCTTCAATGCGACGCTGAATCCAGGATTTCTGGTCCGGGTCCTGGATGTGCATGAACTCGACGCCGATCGACCCGCAATAGGAGGCGCGGACGATCGAGAGGATTTCGCGCAGCGTGGCGAATTCGCGGCCGAGCACGTAGTCGATGAAGATCGGCCGGTCGTAATCCTTGTCGGTGAAGCCATAGGTTTGCGGATCAAGCTCCGGATGTGGCTTGGGAACCTGCAACCCGAGCGGATCGAGCCGTGCATGGAGATGTCCACGCACCCGGTAGGTACGAATCAGCATCAGGGCGCGGAGTGAATCCAGCGAGGTGGCGCGGGCTTCGTCTTGCGACAGGCCGGATTTCTTGGGGGCGGGCTTGTCGGTTTCCGGGTCCACCACTGAAAAGCGGTTCTTTGCCCAGGAAGGTCCGGTTGAATCGCGAATAACGGCGCGGGCTTCGTCATGCAGGCCCGAGAAATAATCGGCAAAGCCAGGGTCGATGGAGGAGCGATCCTGCATCCAGCGCGCATACAAATCCGCGATGAAGGCGGCATTGGCGCCGTTGACGGCAGAGAGGGCGGACTCGAAATCGCTCATAGCGCCTCCTTGTCAGGCCGAGGCGACCTGCCGCCCGTTATTGGAACAGCCGGTTGCCCGCGCCAGGGCAGAGTGGACCTGACAGGTGAACAATTCCACTTCGCTGGCGTTAAAATAGCCCCGTCGCCGCTGAAAAATAGAGCGGCGCGCACCTCGTGCTGGGTTGCAGTGGTTGCATGCATCAATCAACTCTCAGCGACAACGGTTTGTCGTGTGCTGCATGAAAGCACAAACCCGGACAGGGGGTGCCTGACCGGGTTTGTAGAGACGCGCTAAAGTCGCAGTTTAATCTTGCAGCGCCTTGATCCTTAGCCGCGCAGCGCCTTGATCATCGTGCTGCCGAGCGAGGCCGGGCTATCGGCAACATGGATGCCGGCTTCACGCATGGCGTCGATCTTGGCGGCGGCCGTGTCCTTGCCGCCGGAGATTACCGCACCGGCATGGCCCATGCGGCGGCCCGGAGGGGCGGTGGTGCCGGCGATGAAGCCGACCACCGGCTTACGCGTGCCGGAGCGGGCGATGAACTCGGCGGCGTCGATTTCACTCTGGCCACCGATTTCGCCGATCATGATCATCGCTTCGGTTTCGGGATCGGCCATGAACAGTTCCAACACCTCGATAAAGTCGAGGCCCTTTACCGGATCGCCGCCAATGCCGACGCAGGTGCTCTGGCCAAGGCCGGCGGCTGTGGTCTGGGCCACCGCTTCATATGTCAGCGTGCCGGAGCGTGAGACGATGCCGATCTTGCCGCGGCGATGGATATGGCCGGGCATGATGCCGATCTTGCAGGCATCAGGCGTAATCACGCCGGGGCAGTTCGGGCCCACCAGGATGGAGCCGGAGCCAGTCAGGGCGCGCTTGACGCGCACCATGTCGAGCACCGGAATGCCCTCAGTGATGCAGACGATCAGGCGGATTCGGGCATCGATCGCTTCCAGGATCGCCTCGGCGGCGAAGGGCGGCGGGACGTAGATGGCCGAGGCATCGGCGCCGGTCTTGGCGACCGCGTCAGCGACGGTGTCGAAGACGGGCAGGCCCAGATGCAGGGTGCCGCCCTTGCCGGGCGTTACACCGCCCAGAACTTTGGTGCCGTAGGCGATTGCCTGCTCGGAATGGAAGGTACCCTGGGCGCCAGTGAAGCCCTGGGTGATGACGCGCGTATTGGCATCGACGAGGACGGCCATGTCAGGTCGACTCCTTCACGGCGCGGACCACTTTTTCGGCGGCATCCGCGAGATTCTCGGCAGAGATGATCGGCAGGCCGGACTTGGCCATGATTTCCTTGCCAAGCTCGACATTGGTCCCTTCAAGCCGGACCACGAGCGGGACATTCAGCGACACTTCGCGGGCCGCGGAGACAACGCCTTCGGCGATGACGTCGCAACGCATGATGCCGCCGAAGATATTGACCAGGATGCCTTCGACATTCGGGTCCGACAGGATGATCTTGAAGGCAGCGGTCACCCGCTCCTTGGTGGCACCGCCGCCGACATCGAGGAAGTTGGCAGGTGCCGCGCCATAGAGCTTGATGATGTCCATCGTCGCCATGGCCAGGCCAGCACCGTTGACCATGCAGCCGATATTGCCGTCCAGCGCCACGTAATTGAGACCATGGCGGGCGGCTTCGAGTTCCTTGGGATCTTCCTCGGTCTCGTCGATCAGCTTTTCCAGGTCCGGGTGCCGGTAGAGGGCGTTGTCGTCAAAGCTGACCTTGGCATCCAATGCCACGATGTCGCCGGCACCGGTAACCACCAGCGGGTTGATCTCGATGACGGCGCAATCGAGCTTCATGTAGGCTTCGTACATCGCCAGCGTGAACTTCACGAAGGAGGCGATCTGCTTGCCCTCCAGTCCGAGCGCGTAGGCGACCTTGCGGGCATGGAAGCCCATCATGCCGGTCACGGGGTCGATCGCGGCGCGGATGATCTTCTCGGGGTGGTTTTCGGCCACCTCCTCGATCTCCATGCCGCCTTCGACGGAGGCCATCAGGGTGACGCGCGAGGTGGCGCGGTCGAGCAGGAAGGAGAGATAGAGCTCACGCTTGATGTCGCAGCCTGCCTCGACGTAGAGGCGCTGCACGCGCTTGCCCTTGGGGCCAGTCTGCTTGGTGATCAGCGTATGGCCGATCATCGCGGCGGCGTTCTCGCGAACCTCTTCGGGCGACTTGGCCAGACGGACGCCGCCCTTGCCGTTCGGATCGTCCTCGAAGCGGCCGGCGCCGCGGCCGCCGGCATGGATCTGGGATTTGACAACATAGATTGGGCCGGGAAGCTTCCGCGCGGCGGCTTCAGCCTCCTCGGGCGTCCAGGCGACATGGCCTTCCAGCACGGCCACTCCGAAGCTTTTGAGCAGCTCCTTGGCCTGATACTCGTGAATATTCATGGCCGCGTGGTCCTTCGTTGCGGGTTGGTCGGCGTCAGAAAGGCCGGAACCGCCCCGGCCTCTCCAGAGCGGGCTGGCGAACCAGCCCGCATATCCTCAGCGAAACCCCTCAAGCGAAGCCGGTGATCAGCCGACCAGCTTCTTGGAGGCGGTGATCAGCTCGACGACGGAGGCGCAGGACTTCTCGAACGCTTCCTGCTCCGACGCGCTCAGCTTAATCTCGACGATACGCTCAACACCGCCAGCGCCGATCACGACCGGTACGCCGACATAGAGATCGTTGATGCCGTACTGGCCGGTCAGATAGGCGGCGCAGGGTAGGACGCGCTTCTTGTCGTGCAGGAAGCTCTCCGCCATGGCGATGGCCGAGGCGGCCGGGGCGTAGAAGGCGGAGCCGCGCTCGAGCAGCTTGACGATCTCGCCGCCGCCATTGGCGGTGCGGTTGACGATCGCGTCGATTTTTTCCTGCGTGGTCCAGCCCATCTCGATCAGGTCAGGGACCGGGATGCCGGCGACGGTGGAGTAGCGGACCAGCGGGACCATGGTATCGCCATGACCGCCGAGCACGAAGGCGGTGACGTCCTCGACGGAGACGTTGAACTCCTGGGCCAGAAAGAGGCGGAAGCGGGCGCTGTCCAGCACGCCGGCCATGCCGACCACGCGCTCCGGCGGGAGGCCGGACTTCTGCTGCATCACCCACACCATCGCATCGAGCGGGTTGGTAATGACGATGACGAAGGCGTCGGGGGCATAGGTCTTGATGCCCTCGGCGACCGTGGCGATCACGCCGGCATTCTTCGCAACCAGGTCGTCACGGGACATGCCGGGCTGGCGGGGGAAGCCTGCGGTGACGATCACCACATCGGCGCCTGCGATGGCGGCGTAGTCGGAGCTGCCGACCATGTTGCTGTCAAAGCCATCGACCGGGCCGGACTGCATGATGTCAAGCGCCTTGCCCGCGGCAACGCCCGCGAACACGTCGAATAGTACGACGTCGCCCAGTTCCTTCAAGCCGACCAAGTGAGCGAGGGTGCCACCGATATTACCGGCGCCAACCAGGGCGATTTTGTTGCGAGCCATATCTGCAAACCCTTTTCCGCGGCCCGGAATGCTGTGCGGGCCATGCCAGACCGAAATTCCGAACCCGCTGGCGAATATCAGGGCCAAAGGGCGCGCTTGCCTACTCCAACTTGTGCGGTGCGGCAAGGTGCGGCTGGGACGTATCAGATTGCTCCTACCAGAAGGTTACTTCGGGGTCCGGTTTGCCCCCCGTGGCGCCTGTTTGCCTAACGACGCGAAACAGATTCCAAGATAACTCTTCTTATGGTTGTATTGCAGCATACAACGATGAGTAGCCGGACGTGAACGACACGCAGCCCAACCAGCTCGAGTTGATTATGGCGAGCGGCTTGTTTGATGTTACCTGGTATAGCGACACCTATACTAACGGCCCCGCTTCGGCCGCCCACTACCTGACCACCGGGTCAAGGCGGGGTTGGCGGCCGAACCCCTATTTTGATCCCGGTTGGTATGCGGCGCAGAACCCCGGTCTCGCCGATCAGGGGCTGGATCCGCTCGGACATTATATCTTGCAGGGCGAGCGCGAGGGGCGGGCGCCGATAGCCTGGTTTGATCCCGCCTGGTATG
>CANJOG010000191.1 GCA_947475475.1 Acetobacteraceae bacterium | reverse complement strand
GGCGAGATCAATTTCCACCCGGCCTATAACGGCAACCCGCTGGTCAATGCGATGACCGTCGGCATCGCGCCGGCCGACCGCATTTTCCTCTCGGCGGCTGCCGGCATCGGCAATCCGGTCGTCTATGTCGGTTCCAAGACCGGGCGGGACGGCATCCATGGCGCCACCATGGCGAGCACCGAATTCGGCAAGGATTCCGAGGAAAAGCGCCCAACCGTGCAGGTGGGGGACCCGTTCACCGAAAAGCTGCTGATCGAGGCCTGCCTGGAGTTGATGGCAACCGATGCCATCGTCGCCATCCAGGATATGGGCGCCGCGGGCCTGACCTCCTCCTCGGTCGAGATGGCCGGCAAGGGCGGCGTGGGCATCCAACTCGACCTCGACCACGTGCCGCAGCGCGAAACCGGCATGTCCGCCTATGAGATGATGCTCTCGGAATCGCAGGAGCGCATGCTCATCGTGCTGCGTCCGGGTGCCGAGGAAATGTCGTCCGCCATCTTCCGCAAATGGGAACTGGATTTCGCCGTCATTGGCCATATCACCGATACTGGCCGCATCGTCATCACCCATCAGGGCCGCACAGAAGCCGATATCCCGCTCGACCCGCTGGCCGATGCCGCCCCGCTCTATCACCGCCCGACCGCCGACACGCCCAAGCAGCCCGTCATCGCCCCGCCCGCCGATCCGGTGGGCATCGAAGCCGCCTTGTTCAAGCTGATCGGCTGTGCCGATATCGCCAGCCGCGCCTGGGTGTGGGACCAGTATGACAGCACCGTCGGTGGTCAGACAGTCAAGCGCCCCGGCGCCGCCGATGCCGCCATTGTCCGCATCGAGGGCAAGAAGCGCGCGCTCGCCATCACCACCGATTGCACGCCACGCTATTGCCTGGCCGATCCCGAAGCCGGCGGTGCGCAGGCTGTCGCCGAGGCCTGGCGCAACATCACCGCAACCGGCGCGCGCCCGCTGGCGATCACCGACAACATGAATTTTGGCAACCCCGAAAAGCCGGAGATCATGGGCCAATTCGCCTCCGCCATCAAAGGCATGGCGGCGGCGTGCATCGCACTCGACTTCCCGGTCGTGTCCGGAAATGTCAGTCTCTACAATGAGACTGAGGGCAAGGGCATCCTGCCGACGCCGGCCATCGGTGGCCTCGGCGTGCTGGAGGATGCGGCCCAGGCGGTGGGCATCGCAGCGCCCGCCAACTTGGACCTGGTGCTCATCGGCGAGCCCAAAGGATGGCTCGGCCAGTCGATCTGGCTGCGCGAAATCCTTGGCCGCGAGGCCGGTGCACCGCCGCCGGTGGACCTCGCCGCCGAACGCGCCAATGGCGATTTCGTTCGCGCCCGTATCCTCGATGGCACGATCCGCGCCTGCCATGACGTCTCCGATGGCGGCCTGCTCGTCACGCTGACCGAGATGGCGATGGAAGGCTCGGTCGGTTTGGCGCTGGACGCCGCGCCGGATGGTCTCGCGCCGCACGCCTTCTGGTTTGGCGAGGAGCAGTCCCGCTATGTCGTGGCCGTTGCCGATGCGGCCTCGCTGCTCGGCGCAGCCGCTGAGGCCGGTATTCCCGCGCAAAAACTGGGGCGCACAATTGCGGGCGGCGAATTGACACTGGCAGGGCGCCAACCCATCTCGCTACAATCGCTGCGCGCGGCGCATCAGGCGTTTTTCCCGACCCTGATGGGCTGAGCCACCCAATACTCAAGGAGTTACGCCGTATGGCGATGTCACCGGGCGCGATCGAGAGCCTGATCAAGGAAACCTTTCCCGACGCCGTGGTCAGCATCGAGGATCTTGCCGGCGATGGCGACCACTATGCGGCCAAGGTGGTCAGCGAAGCCTTCCGTGGACGCTCGCGCGTCCAGCAGCACCAGATGGTCTATGCGGCATTGCGCGGCCGCATGGGCGGGGAACTGCATGCGCTCGCCCTTCAGACCTCTGCGCCTTAGGAGCTAAATTATGAGCAATCCCGTGTTCGACCGCATCCAGTCCGACATCTCCACCAACGATGTCATGCTCTACATGAAGGGCAATGCGGCCTTCCCGCAATGCGGCTTCTCGGCCCGCGTGGTGCAGATTCTCCAGCACCTGAAGGTCCCCTTCGCCACCGCCAATATCCTTGAGGACGCCGAGCTGCGCGACGGGATCAAGCAGTTCGCCAATTGGCCGACCATCCCGCAGCTCTACATCAAGGGCGAGTTCATCGGCGGCTGCGACATCGTGACCGAGATGTATCAGAGCGGCGAGCTGGAGACGGTGCTGACCGAAAAGGGTGTGGCGCCGCAGGCGACCGCCTGAAACCTTCCGGCTGATCTGGACCAACAGGGCCCAGCGAGGCAGTGCCGCATCCCGGCGCTGCCTCGCTGGGCTTTTCTGTATCAGGCCCTGAATGGACCGCGCGGCGATACCATGGGTCGCGTTCAACGCGCCATGGCATCGGCCAGCATCATCCCAAAACGCAAAACGCCCAGCCAAGGGGCTGAGCGTTTCACGCGAAGAAGATCCCGTCGGAGCGGCGTTGGGAGGAGACGCCACTCCTAGCGGGAAAAGCCAGTCGGAAATCAGAAGCCGAAGATGACGTCAGCAGCGAGGGTCAGAGCGCCCTTGTCGCGGCCGCCATTATAGGCCTTCTTGCCGGAGAGTTCGCGGTCGTAGCGCAGTTCCGGACGCACCAGGACGTTGAAGTCACCCAGTCCTGGCGGCTTGTAGGAAGCGCCCACCGTCAACGAACCGTAGCTCGCCTTGCCGACGCCGAACGAGCCGTTCGGACGGCCGAGCTCGGCCTGGACGAAATCGTTGTTGCCCGGGAAGGCAGCGACGAAGAAGCCCTTGTCGTCATGGAAGAACTCGGCGCGCAGGTTCAGCGCCAGGCTGTCATTGACCGTGTAGCTCACATATTGCGCGATGCCATAGGCATTGGCCTTGCCGAAATCGTCGTGAATCCAGTTCAGCTCGGTCACGAAGGTATAGGAACCCTTCTTGTAGGTGATGACGGCATCGTTCTCATAGCGCAGCTTCTGCGACGGATCGACGACGCGCGCATTCTCCGCACCGAAATGACTCAGTGCCAGGATGGTCAGGTCGGCATCGGCGAAATTGAACTGCAGACCGAAGAGGCCGGCCGCGGCGCGGTTATTGTCGCCCTTGCCGAAGGTGGTCTGCATGCCGGTATCGGCGCCGGCATAAACGTCGATCAGGTCAGTGGCATGCACAATGGCATAGGCGCCGGCATGCTTCAGCGGGATGCCGAAGTTGAAGATATAGGAGTGGGTGTAGAACGGATTGGTGCTCGGATCGATCGTCTCGTAGCCGATCGGCGTCGGATACAGGCCGACTTTCAGATCGACGCCGCCCTCGGTGACCACGGGCAGATGGAAGGAGAGATTGGCTTCCATCAGGTCAAGCTGGACGCGGCTGGTCTGTGCCGTATTGCCAAAGCCCATGAAGCGGGTGAAGCGGGCGTCGGAGCCAACCATGCCCTGCAGCTTAAAGCCCCAGTCGAAACCCTCAGCCTTCGGATCGACCGTCTTGGACAGGGTGAAGAGCGACTGGTTCAGGGTCGGCACATTTGCCCGGTCCGTGAACAGATGCCCAAATTGTACCCCGCTGCCGGCCGTGTCCGTATTGATCAGCATACCGGCCTGGACCTGGACGCCAAGTTTGACGTCGCCCATCCAGCCAGGCATTTCGGCGCGCGCGCCAGGCGCCGCGACGGCGGCAATCACGGCCGCCAGGCCGACGCCGGAAGCTGTCCGCAGCAATGCGGACCGGAAACTGGTGCGTGTACTCTGTGTCATCTGACTCAAAACTCCCAAAAAGCCCTGCACAGGGAATGTGCAAATTGTGCAGTGCGTCGATCCCTTAGCCTACAAAGCAATAACGATGCCAGAGCTGGAATCAATCTTGTACTGCGGGAATCGCGTCAATTTTGGTCAGTGTTGCCCATTTGCACCGGTTAACTCTGCTTCAAGTGCCTCACGAATGATCGATAATACGGCATTGATGCGGAAAGGCTTGCGCAAGACAAAGGCCTCACCGCGTATTCTCTCGGCATCCGGATAGCCGGTCATAAACACCACAGGCGGACACGGGCCGGCCTCCCCCGCACGCAGCCGCCGCGCCATCTCAGCCCCGTCCATGCCGGGCATGGCCAGATCGGCCAGTACCAGGTCCGGCAACTGCTCGGCCACCCGGGCGAGCCCCTCCGCCCCATCGCCCGCCTCAATCACCGCACAGCCCGCATCCAGCAACATGCCGACCAGCATGGCGCGCACCGGCGCCTCGTCCTCGACGACCAGAACACGCAGTCCCGTGGGCAAAACGGGTTGTGTCTGCGGTGCGCTCATCGCTGGCGTCCTGGCTAAGGTGACGCCCGGCCCCGCTTCGCCCCGTCCGGCTTCACCCCGTCCTGCTTCGCCCCGTCCTGCTTCGCCTCGTCCTGCTTCGCCTCGTCCTGCTTCGCCTCGTCCCGCTTCCTTGGCAACCGGCAGGTAGAGGCGGACCCGCGTCCCCTGCCCCGGCGCGCTCTCGATGCGGATCGCACCGCCGGACTGATGGATCGTGCCCTGCACCTGGCTCAGCCCGAGCCCCGATCCACGCCCCGGGGGCTTGGTGGTGAAGAATGGCTCCATGGCGGGCGCCAGTGTCTCGGCGTCCATACCGGCGCCTTGGTCGGCGACCAGGATTTCTACACATGGACCGGGTGCCGGCTCGTCGGGCATCCTCCCATGACCCAATGCCCCCGCCCCGTTTGGCGAGAACCGTGTGGCAAGCCTGATCTCGCCGCCTTCCGGCATGGCGTCGCGGGCATTGAGGACAAGATTGATCAGCATATCCTGGAATTGCCCGGCATCGGCCAGGACAGGCGGCAAATCTGGGGCGCACTCCGCAACAATGCGCCAGGACGGCCCCACCGAACTGGCCAGCAGCGATTCCGAGTCCAGCAGCACCGCATTCACATCGAGTGGCGCCTCCGCCAGTTTCTGCTGGCGTGCATAGGCGAGCAATT
>CANJOG010000190.1 GCA_947475475.1 Acetobacteraceae bacterium | reverse complement strand
GACCATGCGGCGCGCGACGGCGCGGGTGGTGATGTAGACGCCGATGAGATTGACTTCGACGACCTTGCGGAAATCGGCGACGCTCTGTTCGAGCAGCGGGCCGAAGCGCACAATGCCGGCATTATTGACGAGCAGATCAGGGATCACGCCGAACTCGTCCAGCGCGCGTTCCATCTGCGCCTCGTCGGTGACATCCGCCTGGATGCCGACGGCATTGCCGATCCGCGCCGCGGTCTCACGCGCCTTGTCACCATCCATGTCGACCACGGCCACGCGGTATCCGTCCTTGACGGCGCGGGTGCAGATGGCAGCGCCCAGGCCATTGGCGCCGCCGGTCACGAAAGCGGTCTTCATTTTCTTCTTCTCCCCTGGGGATATTCAGTCAGTCGGCGGTCAGGCGGTGGGCGTGTCGAACAGAACCGGGTAGGAGCCCCAATTCGGCCGCGACGTATAGGTGGCACGCTGCGGCGGATTCGCCGGATCAGGCCGCGCGCCGGCGGCAAACAGGGCGCCGACGAATTTCGGCACGATGCCAAGCTGGATTGTGGCGGGATCGGCGTCCGCGCGCGGCACCACGCCGCCATCGAGATCGCGGCCGAGGCAAGAATGCACGCCGGTGCCGAAGGTCATGCCGACCAGTGGCGTCGAACCCTTCACTTCGCGATGCGGATTGTACTGATCAGCATCTTCGCCGAAGATGCTTTTGTCACGATTGGCGCCGGAGAGCGAAATCTGCACGAGATCGTCCTCCCCGACATGGGCGCCGTTGGAGAGCGTCATCGGGCAGGTCGGGCGGCGCTGTGCTTCCGGGCTCGCCGTATGCAGCCGCAGCGATTCATGCACACAGCGCTGGAGAAAAACCGGATCGCGCATCAGGCGCGCACGATCTTCCGGATGCTTGTCGCACCAGTTCCAGACCTCGTGGAAGGCATGCACCGCCGAATTCGCAGTGCTGTGCGAACCGGCCTGGAGATAAAACGCCAACTCGCCGCGCAGGATATGCAAGGGCAAGTCCAGCTTGTCCTCATTGCGCAGCAGCACGGTAAGCACGTCGCGGGGCAGCGCATCCTCGCCAATTTCGCCACGGTTGAACTGATCGATCAGCTCCTGGTGGCGGGCGATGGAGGGCAGGAGAAAATCGCGCTCGAATTCAACCAGTCCGGCCCGCGCCTCGGTATTCACATCCTCGGGATTGCGCGTGGTATGCACCATCGTCGCTGCCTCGCTGAAGCATTTGGCAAGCTTCAGCAACTGTTCGGTCTCATCCGGTGTGCGCTTCGGGCGATCGATGCCGGCGAAATCAGCGGTAAGATTCATCGTCACCCGATAACCGAGATCGATGAGATCGGCGCGGCCGGCTTCGAGATACGGCTTGACCGTCTCGCCCAGCGTGCGGGGGAAAACTTCATTTTCATAGTAGCGAAAATAATCGCGCCGGAAGACGCGGAATTCCAGTGTGCGGCGCTGGCGATGCGCGTCGCCATGCAATGTGAGCAGCACCTGGTCCATGACCACGGCGCCGGCATCGTACATACATTGCTTGAGATCGGGATTGCGCAGCGCGGCCCCGACATCTTCGAAACTGGTCAGCGTCACCATACCCATCGTGACAAACTCCTCAATAACTCGCGGGTTTGTTGAGCAGCACCGGATAGACGCCCCAATTCGGGCGGCCGCTGCGCTTATCCATCTCCGGCGGATTGGCGGGATCTGGCCGCGCGCCGGCATCGAGCAGGGCGCGTGCGATCAGCGTCACCGTGCCGTAATGGTGTTCCTTCGCATCCGAATCCGGTTTGGACGGGATACCAGCGGCAAGATTGCGGCCGAGGCAGGCATGCATGCCATAGCCGAAGGACAGGCCATAGGGAAATTGCGCGTCCGGCGCGGTGCGATACGGATTGAACACCGCCGCATCGGCGCCGAATTTCGCGGTGTCGCGATTGGCGGTGAGCAAGTCTATGACGACCGTCTCTTCCGGCCCGGCATCTTGGCCGGTGGGCAGATGCACCGGGCAGGTCGGACGGCGCTGCGCCACGGGGCTGGAGGGATGCAGGCGCATGCCTTCGAATACGCAGCGCTGCAGGAAGAAATTATCGGTCAGCATCTTCTCACGATCTTCTGGATGGTTCTGCATCCAGGTGAAGATGTGATGCATGCAATGCGCGAGCGAATGCACCGAGGTCTGCGCGCCGGCCATCAGGAAGAAGGCCATTTCTCGCAGCAATGCTTCGGGCGACAGCTCAATGCGGTCCTCGTTGCGCAACAGGATGGTCAGGATGTCGCGGGGCAAGTCGTCTTCGGTGATCTCGCCGCGGGCGAAGCGTTCCAGCGCGGCACGGCGGCGCGCCACGGAGAAGGCTAGGAAGGTGCGGTCAAATTCCGTCATCGCCTTGGTGATTTCGGCGACCGCCTCGTCCTTGCCATAGGTCATGGTGCCGAGCACCGAGGCGAGAGCGAAGCTTTTCAGCAGGCGGAGTAGATGCTCGGTCTCGACCGCAGTGTCTTCCGGCCGGTCGATGCCGGAGAAATCCGCGGTCAGGTTCAACAGCACGCGGTGGCCGAAATCCACCGTGTCCAGCGAGCCCTTGCCCAAAAAGGGCGTCATGGTCTTCAGCAGCGTCGCGGGGAAAACCTCGCGCTCGTAGTGATGGAAGAAGTCGCGCCGGAAAATCTTCGATTCGAGATTCCGGCGCGCCCGATGTTCGTCTCCGTGCAGGTTGACCACCACATCGCTCATCATCAAGGCGCCTGCGTCATAGTTGCACTGACGCAGATCGTTGATGCGTAGCGCGTCTTCAGCTTCCTTGTAGGTATCGATCCTGATCATTGCCTGCCCGTTGGTAAGTGTTCTCTGTCGCGGAGACTAGGTGCGGCAGAATTCCTGCGTCATGATGGCCCCATAGGAATTGACGCGCCAGCCCGAGATCGGCCGCCGTTCGCGCACCGGAGTCGCCAGATCGGCTTCCTTGCCGCCAACCATGACGAACTTCATCCTCTCTTTGTCGCCCAGCACGGTCACGTCCTTGGACGGATCGCCAGCGACGCCGATCAGATCGGCCATCATGCCTGGTGCAACAACGCCCACCTTGCCATCGAGGCGAAGGCAGCGCGCGCCCGCCTGGGTGGCGCACTGAATCGCCTGCAGCGGGGTCAGACCGATATCGCGGACGAAGACTTCCAGTTCGCGATAATGCCATTCGCCATAGGGTGTGACCGAGAAGCCCGACTCCGTGCCGCAAAGCAACGGCACGCCCGCATCGTAGCAACGGCGCAGCATGTCGGCGGATTCCTCGATCTCGCGGCGGAAGATCGCCTGCAGGACGGGATCGCAATTTACCTTCGCACCGTAATCCATCAGGTTCGCCTGAAAGGTGAAGGTCGGCGCGATCGGCGTCTTGGTCTGCGCGATCAGTTCGAAGGTCGGCTCATCCATGAAGGTGGCATGCAACAGCATGTCGAACCCGGCCTGGATGCACTTGGTCGTGCTCTCGGCGCTGCGGCAATGGCCGACCACCGGCACGCCGAGATCATGCGCTGTCTCGGCCACTGCTTTCAATTCATCCAGCGTCCAGGCCATGATTTCGCCACGCACGCGCTGGCGCGGGATCAGGCCAGTGACATGCACCTTGATCCAGTCCACGCCGATTTTGCATTGGCGCCGCACCTCGGCGACGATTTCATCGCGCGTCGGCAGGATGCGCGCATACCCGATCGTGCCCGTCTCAGGGAACAGACGGCCGGCGGTGCCGCCCACAGATGTGACCAGCGCGTAAGCACCGGTCGCCATGCGCGGGCCCTCAACAAGGCCGGTCTCGATCGCTTCGCGCAGATCGACGCCGATATCGAAAATGCCATCGGCATCGAACATGCCGGTCACACCGGCGCGTAGCACCTTGTTGACGTTATGCGCCGCCGCGATTGCCGCCAGCGCCGGGCGGCGGTGGAAGAACAATTCGTCGTTGGTGGAGACTTCATCAAACGTGATGTGGCAATGCGCGTCGATGAGTCCGGGCATGACGGTCAACCCGGTCGCATCGATGCGGCGGAGACCCGGATTCGTCGCGGCACGGGCGTCGGCATCCGCGCCGAGGGCCGTGATAAGCCCGTTCTCGACCAGCACGGATGCGGCGAACGGCGCTGCCCCCGTTCCGTCGATGACCGTGCCCTTCTCGATGAGGACTGACGGACCGCCCAGAACGGCACCACCATTTTCGAGAATCGTGCGCTGACCCATGTCTCCTGCTCCTTCTTGGCGTCCCCCGGCGTCACTGTTGCGCCGGGGGCACCTGTTTGAGCGGCCTGCGGGGGATTATCCCTTGCGCAGCAACCGCCTTGCGTTATCAGCCAGCTTGAGCGGCACATCGAGCCCCTCAAGAGTCTCAGGCGCATCCCAGCCGGCGAAGTTGGTGCCGAAGGTCAGGCGGTCATCGCCCACCACTTTCAGCAAAAGCTCCAGTGCGCGCGGATCGTGCAGGTGGTTGTCCACCCAGATTTTCGCGAGCCGCTCCTCGAAGGCGCCATCGGGGCGCAGGTAATCCGGCGCCCAGGCGCGCATCTGCCCGGCCTGGGCAAGCCGCCCGGCGAGGAAGGCGACGGCGCCGCCGCCATGGCTGACCCAGACATCGAGATTCGGATGCCGGTCAATCACGCCGCCAAAAATCAACGTCGCCACCGCGATGGTTTCCTGCGCGGCATAGCCAATCACCATGCCGAGATCGAAGCGGCCGAGATTCGGATCGCCGGCCGGGCCGTCAATGCCATGGTTCGCCGGATGCACGAAGAGCGGCACATTCAGCTTCACGCAGGCTTCGTAGAGCGGGTCAAAATGCGCGCTATGCAGCGGGTTCGGCGAATCCGGGCCGATCTGCGCCCCCCACATGCCAAGTTCGGTCACCGCGCGATGCAGTTCCTCGACCATGGCGCCGGAATCCTGCACCGGGAGGGCGGCGAGCGCGCCGAGGCGGTCCGGATACTGGGCGACCACCTTGGCCAGCGCGTCGTTATGCGTGCGGCAGAAG
>CANJOG010000189.1 GCA_947475475.1 Acetobacteraceae bacterium | reverse complement strand
GCCTGCACAACGGCACGAGCGGCGCCGGACCCGAAATCGCGGAAGGCTACCGCTTCGCAACCGTCCACGCCGGCGTGTACACCCTGCCGGTTGCGCTGGCGTTGGGCGAGCGCGATGGAAAATCGGGCGCGAAGGTTCTCGCCGCGATGGTCGCGGGCTACGAGGCAGCAGCCTGCTGCGGCGTCGCGTTCCGATTGCCGCCGCATGTGCATCCGCACGGCCCATGGGGGTTAATCGGGGCGAGCGTCAGCGCGGCGCATCTTGCGGGGGGCGATGCGGATGCCATCTATCGCGCGATGAACGTGGCGCTGGGCCTGCTGCCAGGCGCGGCATGGGACGTCGCGATGGCGGGTGGCAACACCCGCGATACCTGGACGGGGTTTGGCGCCGTCGTCGCCTCGGTTATTCCGAATCTGGTCCGGTTCGGCTACCAGGCGCCGCTCGCCGGAATCGAGCAGGCCCTGCGCGACGTCCTGCAGTCCGGCTACGACCTCGATAAATTGGTGAAACCGGAGCACGATGGCTGGGCAGTCGAGAACAACTATCACAAGCGTTTTTCCTGCGTGGGTTTCATCCCGCCGGTGATCGAGGCGATGGAGCAGGCTGTTCCCGAGGCGCCGATCGATCCGTCCAGGATCGTCTCGATCGAGGTCGAGGTGCCCGGTGCGGCGGAGCGACTGTCCAATCGCACCCCCGACACGCCGGTGGCCTCGCGGTTCTCCATCCCGTTCTGTGTCGGCGTCTACCTCACCACGGGGACAGTAGCGCCGGCGAGCCATTCGCGCGCAGCGCTGAGCGATCCGGTCATCCGCGATTTATGTAGCCGGGTGTCGGTTTATGAGGGTAAGGATATGCCGCACCCGTACTCGAACCAGCGCTCTGCCCGTGTCACCATTCGCTTCGTCGACGGCAGTGAGCGCAGCGCCTACTGCCCGAATGCGCGCGGTGACTATTCGAATCCCCTGACCGATGCGGAACTCAGCGAAAAATTCATCCGCGTGACTGTGCCCATCTTCGGGGGCGCGGGCGCGAAGGCGGCCGATGCCGCCTGGGGCTTCCCCTCCGAACCGGATGTGAGGACCTTCATGTCTCGGCTGGCGGCGCTGGGGAAAGACGGTCGGCCTTGAACCCGCTGCAAACTGGAGGTGCACAATGATGAATTGGTCCTGTTCGTATCTAGGCATACTCAAGATCGCGGTTGCATTCCTGATGAGCGGCTCCTGGGCAACGGCGAACGCGCAGCTGACCATCGCCACCTGGGGCGGCATTCACGAAAAGATTGTGCGCAGTGCGATCGGATCGGCGCTGGAAAAGGAAGGCATTAAGGTTAACTTCATATTCGGCACTAGCGGCGACAGGCTTGCGCGTCTTTATGCCGAGAAGCGCAGTCCCTCGATCGATCTCTCCCTGCTGCCTGTCGATCGGGTCGCGAAAGCGATCGACGACGGCGTCTGCGAGCCCTCCGGTCCGAGCAGGAACATCCCGCAATACGAGAACCTGTATCCATGGGCTAAGCAGCCGGGCTATGGGGTGAGTCTGCTCGCGCTCGGGATCCAGTACAAGCCTAGCCAGGTTCGTACCCCGCCCAAGTCTTGGGCGGATCTGTGGGCCTTGCAATTCAAGGGCAAGGTTGGTATTCCCGCCTTTCCGCAGCTCACGCAAGGCGGGTTAATGCTGGTGATCGGTGCGAAGCTCGACGGCGGAAGCGAGGACGCGATCGACCCCGGGTTCGCGCGCGTGAAGCAGCTCAAGCCGTTCGGCGCCGTTTACAACAGCACCGATGCGCTCAACAAGCTCTGGCAGGAGACCGACGTGGTGATCGCGCCAGCAATCACATCATACGCGCAGGAATTCATCGCAAAGGGCGGCGATGCGGCCATTGTCTATCCGTCTGACGGTGCGATCACCATGCTCAACAGCCTGTGCATTAGCGCCGGGACCCGGAACAAGGTGGCGGCGGAGAAGGCGGTAAACCTGTTCCTCAGCCAGGAGGTGCAGGAAGGCTTTGCGAAAAATTTGTTTTTCGGCCCGACCAGCAAGAATGTCCGTCTGGATGCCGCCACCGCCGCGAAGGTGCCTTACGGGGAGGCGGTGACTGGCAAACTGGTGAGTTACGACTGGCGCAAGATCGCCGCCGCGACCGGCAAGTGGGCCGATCGCTGGAACCGTGAAGTACTAGAAAAGTAAGGCGGCGCCAGCGCATGCAGACTCGATGGGCGGTAGTTCTCGTTCTGCCGCAACTGTTGGTTATCACGCTGATTTGCCTTGTGCCGATGCTGCTGCTGCTCGGCTACGCGCGTGGCGGCGCGGATGCGAGCCCTGGGCTCATCGAGAGCATCATTGCGATTGCTAGGGACTCGTACTACCAGTTGATCATCGGCCGCACGACGGTCATGGCTGTCGTCACGGCGGTCCTATCGGTGCTTCTCGCCTATCCGGCGGCGCTCGCTATAGCGCGCCTGCGCGGACGTTGGCAGGCCATCGGCGTGGGGCTGTCGCTCCTGCCGCTGCTTACCGATTTGAACGTCCGGGCGCTGGGGCAGATCGTGCTTTACGGCCGCCGGGGGTTCATCTCGCAACTGCTACAGGCGACTGGCCTGAGCGAGGGCCCAGTCTCGATTCTCGGTACCCAGCTTGCCGTTGTTCTCGGAATGACGCAGAGCTATGCGCCGTTCGCAGTTCTCGCAATTTTCGCGGCACTCAAGAGCCAGGACAGGGTACTCCTCGAGGCAGCCCGAACTCTGGGTGCGGGCAGCCTGCGTGCCTTCGCGAGCGTCACTCTGCCGATGTCGGTGCCCGGCGCGGTCGCGGGCTGGGTGCTCGTTTTCTTGCTCAGCCTGAGTTCCTTCGTGATTCCCGCGATCCTTGGTTCGGGCCAGGTGAGCGTCCTCAGCGTCCTCATCTACCAGAGAGCGATGATGGTCATGGATATCACCACGGCGGCCGGTCTCGCGATCTTCCTGCTTGCCATCGCGCTGCTGGTCTCGTGGCTGGCCTGGCGAATCGGGGATGCATCCGACCCTGGCCGCCAGCCGGCAGATTACGCCGGCCGGCGCGATTCCACCTATCAGTGCCTGGTTGGAAAGCTACCAGATTGGAAATGGCCGCCTGTGGTCGGCATCGTTCTGGCGCTTGCGATTGCACTGTTCGTCCTGTCACCGCTCATGCTGCTGCTGATCTCAGCGTTCAACGCCGGCCCGATCACTCAGTTCCCGCCGGCCCGCTACGGGCTGGCCTCGTTCGCCCGGCTCTACGCCGCGGAAGAGTACCTGCAGTCATTCCTGATCAGCTTGCAGGTCGGCTTGGCAGCGGTGTTCATCGCGATCCCGGTCGGCTTTCTCGCTGCGCTCGGTGCCTCGCGTCTTCCCGGCCGGTGGCGCGGCTATGCGCACACCTACCTGCTGCTGCCGCTCATGATTCCCCATGTGGTGCTCGGTATTGCGCTGCTCCGCTATGCCAATCTTCTGGATGTCTCGGGAACGATGGCGGCGCTCATCGCGGCGCATCTTCTGGTGACTCTGCCGTATGTCGCCCGGATCGCTTTCGGCAGCATCTCTGCAATCCGGCCGGCCCTAGAGGAGGCGGCACTGACCCTCGGGGCCACAAAACTGCAGTCGATCCGCCATGTGATATTCCCACTGGCGCGGCCGGGCATTGTGGTGGGCGCGCTGTTCGCCTTCGTTATGTCCTTTACCGATATCATTCTCAATGTCTTTATGGCCAGTGCGCAGATTTATCCGCTGCCGGTGCGCATCTACAGCCAGTTGCAGGACGGCTATGATCTGGAGCTGATCGCCGCGATGTCAGTTATCGGGGTGCTGTTCGCGATGTTCTGCGTGTACCTGATCGATCGGCTAGTCAGACTGAGCGAGTTCTCCATTGCCTGAATCATCCCATCCGTTAGGTATGGCACCCCATCTTCGGATAGTGGAAATCGCAAAGCGTTTCGGCAGCGTCGAGGCGCTAAGCGGCGTTTCGATCTCTGTTGAGAAGGGGGAGTTTGTCGCGCTGCTCGGACCTTCGGGGTGCGGGAAAACGACATTGCTGCGTATTTTGGCAGGGTTGGAGGAGCCGGACAGCGGCAGGTTATTTCTGGATGGCGCCGATATCACTGATCTCCCAGCGAACCGGCGCGAATTCGGCATGGTGTTCCAGAGCTATGCGCTGTTTCCGCACCTGACGGTGTTCGATAACGTCACATTCGGACTGCGCATGCGCAGGATGCCCCGGAAGCAGCAGGAGCAACGTGCGCTCGGTGCCCTTGCGGCGGTGCAACTCGAGGGGTTTGAATCCCGCTATCCGAGGCAGATGTCAGGGGGGCAGCAACAGCGGGTCGCGCTCGCCCGGGCGCTGGCAATCGAGCCGCAACTCCTGCTGCTCGATGAGCCGCTGTCGAACCTGGATGCGCGGTTGCGTCGCGAAGTGCGCCTCGAGTTGCGCGCGCTCCAGAAGCGGCTCGGAATCACCGCGCTGTTCGTAACACACGATCAGGAAGAGGCCCTTGCGCTTGCCGATCGCATTGTCGTGATGCAGGGCGGGCGGGTCGAGCAGATCGGGGAGCCGAAACTGATCTATCGCACGCCCACTACCGTGTTTGCCGCGGAGTTCGTAGGCGAGGCTAACCTGATCCCGGCCACGGCGGTGCGTGTCTCTGGGGAGCGGGTCGAAGCTGCGATACAGGGCGGCAGGTTGGTTAGCGCGAGCGCCACCGGCCTCGTTTCGCAAGGCGACACAGGCCATATCGTGGTCAGACAGGAGGACGTGTCCATCAGCTCGGCGGGCGGCGATGGGATCGCCGCTATGGTCGAGGTGACGGCTTTCCTTGGATCGTCGACTATATGCGTATGCCGCTGTCCGGAGCTGGATCTTTTCCTGCGCGCACGCCTGGAAGGCGGCGCCAAGCTCGCGATCGGACAAGAGGTGAGAGTGAGTTTCATTGGTACGGGCTTGAGCTTCCTTCCGAAGGTGTAGGTGGCGAATTGCTAATTCAGGTCGCCAACCGGGATCTGGAAAAGCTCCCAGCAATGG
>CANJOG010000188.1 GCA_947475475.1 Acetobacteraceae bacterium | reverse complement strand
GGCTGCCGGCCCAGGCCGATCCGAAAATCCGTGACCGGATCTGGACGAAATTGTTGTTGGGCCTCGCTTTCGCGCCGATCCAGGTGCTGACCCAGGCGCCGCCCAGTATCGCCATGCAGAACGATGCGGTGGCGGATGCGGCGCGGCGGATGATTGCGGAAGGTCAGGCGATTGCAGCCGCCATGGGCTGCGAGGCCAAGCTGCGCGATCCGGAAGCGCCGATCCGCATCAGCCGGGCAAGCGGGCATAAGGCGAGTGCCTTGCAGGACCTGGAGGCCGGGCGGAAGATGGAGGTCGATGCGATGTTCGGTGTGCCGCTGCAGTTTGCCCGGATGGCGGGCGTGGCGACGCCGACGCTCGATCTGTTCGTGGCAATGCTGAAAACCCGTGCTCAGGTCGCAGGACTTTACAACGGCTGATCGGTCTGGCCGAGCACCCAGCCTTCCCAGGTGGTGAGAATTGGATCGTCCGGCGCGACATCTGGGCGTTTTCCCTCCAGCACCAGCAACACATTGAGCAGGCCGAGCAGGGAATCGAAGCGGTCTTCCCCCGCCGCATCGGCTCCGAAACCGTTGGCGATTGCGGTGGCGAGGTCTTGTGTGGGCTGGGCCGGGAGATCGGCCATGGCCGCGTGCAAAGTGGGGGAAAGTGCGGCGCGGTCGGATTGGCGGCGTTTGCTGCCGGGGAGTTTCAGGCCGAGTAGGCGGAGGGCTTCGGCCGGGTAGGTTTCGGCGATGGCGATGCGGCCGGGATGCAGGAGGTCGCTGAGGCGTCCGTCAAAAGGCCAGAGCAGGGGTGGAGATTTTGTGTTTAGTGCTGGGGACAGCAGGTCGCGCCAGGCGGAGATTGCTGCTTTTCCGGTCTGGTTTGGCCCCAGAGTCCAGAAAAGTGGCGCTCCGGCGGGGCGGGATTCGGTGGCGCGGTCGCAGGCTCGGTAGAGGGCGGCGGGGGAGGGGAGGCCTAGGGAATTGACCAATTCGGCCCTTGTGACGCCGGCGCGGGAGTGGGCGGGGTAGAAGGGGCGGGTAGGGGAGATTTCGTGGGTTTCGGTGCAGACGGTGAAGAATTCTGTTGTGCCGTGCAGGGCGCGCAGGAAATCGGGGAAGTTGGCATGGGTGGCGGCATGGTTTGCCGCATAGGCGCGAGGCAGGCCGAGGGGGAAATCGACGCCGAGGGCGACGGGGGCGCCGTTGGCTCGGCTGGTCAGTCTGATGAAGAGGGTTTCCACCGGGCCGACTGGTTCGGGGGCGGCGACCATCCAGCCGGATGGGGTGGGGGTGGCGAGCGTCATCCAGCGTTTGCGCGGATCGACGCTCCAGTCGGCATGGGCGGCGAGGGGTTGTATTGACATTGTCACTACATATTTCTAGCCGATCGCCGCTTTTGGGGCCAGCATGACCGCATCTCCTCGCAAGGAAGACACCATCCAGCTCCGTACGTCGGGCGAGGTGAAGGCGCTGCTCAACCAGGCCGCCGCTTTGCGGGGGCAGAAACTCTCCGAGTTCATGCTGGAGGCCGCACGGCGGGAGGCTCAGCAGGTACTTCTGGAACAGCGGACATTCCTGCTGGACCCGGTGGCGCATGAGGCTTTTCTTGATGTGCTGGATCATCCGGGCAAGCCTGATCCGGCATTGCGGGCGCGGTTGAGCCGCCGTTCTGTCTGGGAGAAATGAGCCTTCCCAGCATTCTGCGGCCGCGCCCGTTGCGGGAGGGCGATGATGTTTCGCGTTTTCGCAATGGTGCCCATGAAAGTCTCGATCTCTGGCGGCGTGGTCGGGCGGTGGGGAGTGCGGGGAATGCGGCGCGGACCTATGTGATCTGCCCGCATGCGGCGCCGCGGCGGGTGATTGGCTATGTCAGTATTGCCATTGGGCTGGAACAGCGCATCGCCTTGCCGGAGGTGCCGCAGCGGCGGAGGAGGCCGGATCATGTGCCCTTGTTGCTGATTGCGCGGCTGGCGATTGATCGTGATTTTCACGGGCTCGGTTTGGGCGGCGATTTGCTGCGCGATGCGCTGCGGCGGTGTGCGGCGGCGGCCGAGAGTGTTGGGGCGCGGGCGGTGGTGGCGCATGCGATTGATGAGGCGGCGGTGGGGTTTTATGCGCGGCATGGGTTTGCGCCCTCGATGCTGGGGGCGGGGCGGATGGTAATGCCGATGAGCGTGGTGCGGGCGCTGGTGGGTTGATGAGCGTTTGAGTTGAGGTCCGGCGGCGGCGTTGTCCGTTTCCCGTGTCAGGCGCGACGGAAAGTGTGAGGCCGAGGCGGCGTCTTTCTTTCGTCGCGACCGCCAAAGATTTCGTGCGCGGCTTCGCCGATTTAATGCTGCGGTTAGTGGGATAAGGCGCGCACCCTCGATGCGGTGCATCGTGGGTGCGCGCCTGAAGCTTACTTGTTCAGAACTTGAATTCCACGCCTGGGGAGGGCGGTTCGAGCAAGTCCGTGCCCTTGTATGTGACGTGATCGGTGACGGCGAACCCGGGCCTGGCGTCGATGGGATCGAATCGGACAAAGGACAGGTCGCACTGCGCCTGGTGATCTTCCTTGCGGAAACTCCAACTTCCTTGAATTGTCTCGATCTGAATGCCGCTCTCGAGCGTGCGGATGATGGTGTCGCTGTCGGTTGCGCCGCCCGCGGCCTTGATGGCGGCGGCAAAGATGAAGACCGGGGTTGAGCCGTAATAAACGAAAGTTGGCGGGTAAGGGTCGTTGGTGCGGGCAGACCAGGCGCTGGCGATTGACTGGCTCAGCTTGGAATTCGGGTAGATGGCGGGATTCCAGTGCGAATATGCCCAGAAGTTACTCGGGATATTCTTGCCAATGGCCTTGGCGAAAGCATAGTCGTTGCCGATGTCGATGACGGTCTTGAGTTGCTGGGTGAGGCCGAGGGTGCGGGCCTGTTCGTACAGGGTCACGCCGCCCGCGCCAAAGACTTCGGAGAGGAGGCCCTGCACGCCCTGGGCGCGCAGCGCGGCGATTTCGTTCTTGTAGTCGGTCGCGCCGTTCTTCACCAATTGGGGCGGAAAGGTCGTGATCTCGCGGCCGGATTTCGCATATTCATTCTTCACCGCGGTGAGGAAATTGAAAGCGGAATCGCGGGTGGAGCCGCCGTCGATGGCGATGGCGGACCAGATTTTTATGTCGGGATAACGCTGCACGGCGAGGCGTGCGGCGGCTGTGAGGGCCTGGAAGTCGTTGGTATTCTGGCGAAAGACGTGGCGGTCGAATTTTTCGTGGGTGATGGACATCAACACACCGGCCATGCTGACGGCGACGGTGTTGGTTTGCTGGATGATCGGCATGGCGCCGAAGAGATCGAAGGTGAGGAACCCGGTGGCGAGCAGGTTGATGCCGCTGCCCATGAGTTCACGCGCGCCGGCGACGCCTTCGTTGGGGTTGGTCTTGTCGTCGGCAAAGACGAGTTCGATGCGCCGCCCGTTGACGCCACCGTTATTGTTGATGTGCTCAGCGGCGACCTCGGCCGCGGCGCGGGTCTGGAGGCCGATGGCGGCCGCGGCGCCGCTGAGAGGGAGCTGGTAGCCAATGCGGATGGGGGCGGCGGCCTGGGCGCGGGCGCGGTGGGCGAGGCTGGTCGCGGCGAGGGCGGCGGATGCGGTGGCAAGCGTCCGGCGGGTCAGCATGAGTGGATTCCTCCCTTTTGTCATTGATTTAACAGGCTATCGGCATCGGTGCAGAGGCTGCGGCGCCGAATTTATCGTCGTGCCGCAATGAGTGGTCATCATTGTCGCGCCGCGTTGCTTATTCAAGACGGTTTTTGTTTTTGTGCCGAGACTTGCCGGATCGACGCGGTGTATTCCCGGCAATCCTCGGCCCGGCCGGCCAAGGATGACATTTTATCTGCCAGTGTCTATGTTCGATGGGCCGGCCAAAGAGCAAGCGCATCGATCAAACGGAGGAATCAGAATGTCAGAGTCGAAAAACGAACTTTCGGAGATGGCCACCGGGGCAATCTTCATCACGGATCTCGCTAAATATACGACCTCGCTCGATGATGCGAGCATCTGGCACAAACTCGAACTGCCGGGGCAGGAATGGGTGCGTTTCGTGCTGGGAGAGCGCGGCCAGAACGCGGCCCAGGTCTGGATTGTGAAGATGCCACCCAATTACGTCGTGCCGCGCCATTACCATGAGGTGCATCGTCTCGAAATCCTGCTGGAGGGCGAGTACCGGATGGACGGCAAGCTCCACAAGAAGGGCTCAATCGTGAGCTTCAAAGCTTTTGAGGAATATGGGCCGCTGGAATTCGGCCCGGAGGGCGGCATGGCCATGGAAGTGTTTCCGAATACGCCGGGCATGCCGATTTTCACCGACGCGCCCTCGGAAGAAGTGATCCGCAATCTTTCGCTGATGGGAATGAAGCCGATGGTGAAGGAGACCGCCGCGGAGTAATGCGGCGCTTCGCACTGGGCGTCGGGCGATTGGGCCTGACGCATTGCGGCGGCGTGGGCGGGGGCTGGTCCGTGCAAGGGATTCGGCGCGGATTTATGTGATCTGTCCGCATGCGGCGCCGCGCCGGGTGATTGGCTATGTCAGTATTGCCCTGGTGGTGGAACAGCGTGTCGCGCCGCCGGAGGTGACGGTGCGGCGGGGGATGGTGGATCATGTGAATTTTCTGCTGATTGCGCGGCTGGCGATTGATCGTGATTTTCACGGGCTCGGTCTGGGCGGCGATTTGCTGCGCGATGCGCTGCGGCGGTGTGCGGCGGCGGCCGAGAGTGTTGGAGCGCGGGCGGTGGTGGCGCATGCGATTGATGGTGCGGCGGTGGGGTTTTATGCGCGGCATGGGTTTGTAAGGTCGGGGTTGGGGGAGCGGGTGATGGTGATGCCGATGGAGCTTGTGCGGGAATTTTAGCGCGGGAATATCCGTGAGGGTCGAAAATATGGTTCGAGACCTGGATGAAATGCCGATCGCACTGGACGCCTATCTGGTTCTCGAGAATTAAAAACGACCTTATCAGGGCCAGCGTACTAGCAGGCTACGGAAATTCATCACTTGTGGTCGGATAGCTTCTGTATCTGGCTGACCAT
>CANJOG010000187.1 GCA_947475475.1 Acetobacteraceae bacterium | reverse complement strand
GCGCTCCGCTCTGTTCCTGCCGATCCACGATCTGGGGCTCGTCATCGTCGATGAGGAGCATGAATCGGCCTTCAAGCAGGAAGAGGGCGTCATCTATCACGCGCGGGACATGGCGGTGGTACGCGGGCAGCTGGCGGGTGCGCCGGTGGTGCTGGTCTCGGCGACGCCCAGCCTGGAGACGCTGAATAACGCCCAGTCGGGCCGGTACGACCATTTGCGGCTCGATGCGCGGCACGGTGGGGCGCTGCTGCCGGCGGTCGAGGTGGTGGATATGCGGTCCGATCCTCCGGACCGCGGAAAATTCCTCTCGCCGCGGCTGATCGAAAGCCTGCGCGCGGTGCTGGGGCGGCAGGAGCAGGGGATGCTGTTCCTGAACAGGCGGGGCTACGCGCCCCTGACCCTGTGCCGCACCTGCGGGCACCGGCTGCAATGCCCGAATTGCACCGCCTGGCTGGTTGAGCATCGGGCGCGTCGCCAGCTTGCATGCCACCATTGCGGATATTTCGAAGCAGCACCTTCGGCCTGCCCTTCCTGCGGCGTGGCCGGCAGCCTGGTGCCGATCGGGCCAGGGATCGAGCGGATTTCCGAGGAGGCGCTGGAGGCTTTCCCCGAGGCGCGCATCCTGGTGATGGCGAGCGACACGCTGACTGGCCCCAACGCGGCCGGCGAGGCCGCGCAGGCCATTGTGGACCGGCGGGTGGACCTGATCATCGGGACGCAGATTGTCGCCAAGGGCTGGCATTTTCCGCATCTGACGCTGGTGGGGGTTGTCGACGCGGATATCGGCCTGGCGGGCGGTGATTTGCGGGCCGGCGAACGGACGCTGCAATTGCTGCATCAGGTGGCCGGCCGCGCCGGCCGCGCCGAGGCGCCGGGCAGGGTGATGCTGCAAACATTTTCGCCGGATCATCCGGTCATGCAGGCGCTGCTGGACGGCAGGGCCGACGAATTCATGGACCGCGAGGCCGCCGCGCGCCGGCCGGGGCATTGGCCGCCCTTTGGCCGGCTTGTGGCCCTGATTGTCAGCTCCGTGGATGCGCCCTCCGCTGACAGGGTGGCACGTGACCTGGGCCGCGCCGCACCACGCGGGCCGGGGATCACGGTGCTGGGGCCAGCACCGGCGCCGCTTGCCATTCTGCGGAACCGGCATCGCAGGCGCCTCCTGCTGAAGACAACCCGCGAGATCGCGCCGCAAAATCTGGTTCACGCCTGGGTGGAGGGCGTCGACATCCCGCGTAATGTGACGGTCGATATCGACGTGGACCCGGTCTCGTTTCTCTGAGCGGTTTCACCTCGGTGCGGCGCAGCGTGACGGAGACAGATTCCAGCCCCAAATACCGCCTCGGCTTGTTGCACCCGGCCTGACCCCATGCTAGACGCGCCCCGCCCGGCGGTCCCGTCGGTGTGGCATTTTTATTAGAGTGGAATCCCTCGTGGCGGCTGACGGCACGACCATCTCATCCGGCGGCGGAATGGCCGACCGTTACGCTGCAGCGCTCTACGCGTTGGCCAGCGACCAGAACGAGCTCGATCGCACCGTGACCGAAATGGAAGCGCTGGGTCGGCTCATCGACGGCAGCCCGGAATTCCGCAGGCTGATCGAAAGCCCGTTGATCGATGTGCACCAGGCCAGCAAGGCTTCGCAGGCGGTGCTGGAATCTCAGGGCTTCGGCAAGACCATCCAGAATACCGTGGGCGTGGTTGCGGTCAATCGCCGCCTCCGCGCGCTTCCGGCCATTGTCGCTGCGTTTGCGACGTTGGTGGCCGAGCGTCGTGGCGTGGTGACCGCTCAGGTCACGTCCGCGCACTCCCTGACTGATGTGCAGCGCGAGCAGCTTCGCGCCCGGTTGATTGAAGCCGGTTATGCCAATGTGAATATCGTCGAGCAGCACGACCCCTCCCTGTTGGGTGGATTGATCGTGAAGATCGGCGCCCGTCTTTATGATACCAGTCTGAAATCCCGCCTGCAGCGTTTGCAGTATGCGATGAAGGGAGCCGCCTAATATGGAGATCCGCCCCGCTGAGATTTCGGAGATCCTGAAGAAGCAGATCGCCGCTTTCGACACTGAAGCCAACGTCGCTGAGACGGGCCAGGTGTTGAGCGTGGGCGACGGCATTGCGCGTATCTTCGGGCTCCAAAATGTCATGGCCGGTGAACTCGTTGAGTTCCCGGGCGCCGGCCTTAAGGGCATGGCGCTTAACCTCGAAACCGACAATGTCGGCGTGGTTATCTTTGGTGATGACCGTCAGATCCGCGAAGGTGACACCGTCACCCGCACCGGCTCGATCGTGGACGTCCCCATTGGCCTCGGCCTGCTTGGCCGCGTGGTCGATGGTCTCGGCCAGCCGATCGACGGCAAGGGCCCGCTGGTCAATGTCCAGCGTAGCCGCGTTGAAGTGAAGGCTCCGGGCATCATTCCCCGCAAGTCCGTGCACGAGCCCATGCAGACCGGCCTGAAGGCGATCGACAGCCTGATCCCGGTCGGCCGTGGCCAGCGCGAGCTGATCATCGGTGACCGTCAGACCGGCAAGACCGCTGTCATCATCGACACCATCATCAACCAGAAGATGATCAACGCCGCCAGCGAAGAGGCCAAGAAGCTTTATTGCATCTACGTCGCTATCGGCCAGAAGCGTTCGACGGTTGCCCAGCTGGTGCGCACGCTCGAAGAGAACGGCGCGATGGAATACTCCATCGTTGTCGCCGCGACCGCATCCGATCCGGCGCCGATGCAGTTCCTGGCGCCGTACACCGGCTGCACGATGGGCGAGTTCTTCCGCGACTCCGGCCGCCATGCTGTGATTTTCTATGACGATCTGTCTAAGCAGGCCGTTTCTTACCGTCAGATGTCGCTGCTGCTGCGTCGTCCGCCGGGACGCGAAGCCTATCCGGGTGACGTGTTCTACCTGCACTCCCGTCTGCTGGAGCGCGCCGCGAAGATGTCCGACGCCATGGGCGCCGGTTCGCTGACGGCTCTTCCGGTTATCGAGACGCAGGCCGGTGACGTGTCGGCCTATATTCCGACCAACGTGATTTCGATCACCGACGGCCAGATCTTCCTTGAGACGGAACTGTTCTTCCGCGGCATCCGCCCGGCGGTGAACGTCGGCATTTCGGTGTCGCGCGTTGGCTCCGCCGCGCAGATCAAGGCGATGAAACAGGTTGCCGGCCGCATCAAGCTGGAACTCGCCCAGTATCGTGAAATGGCTGCCTTCGCTCAGTTCGCCTCGGACCTCGACGCCTCGACCCAGCAGCTGCTGGCGCGCGGCTCGCGTCTGACCGAGCTGCTGAAGCAGGGCCAGTATCAGCCGATGCCGGTCGAAGAGCAGGTTGTGTCGATTTTCGCTGGCGTCCGCGGCTATCTGGACGGCATTGCTCTCGGCCGCGTTGGCGCCTTCGAGAGCCAGCTGCTGTCGGAGATCAAGGCGCGCCAGCCGGCGCTGCTCGACTCCATCCGCACCGATCGCGAGATCAAGCCGGATACCGAGAAGTCCCTGGTGGCCTTCCTTGATGCCTTCACCAAGGCCTTCGGCTGAAACCGAACAGGTAGAGTGCCGACATGTCCAACCTGAAGGCGCTGCGCGCGCGTATCAACAGCGTTAAGTCAACGCGCAAGATAACCAGCGCCATGAAAATGGTGGCTGCGGCGAAGCTTCGCCGTGCGCAGTTGCAGGCTGAAGCCGCGCGTCCTTATGCTGTGCGTATGGAGCGGATGCTTGCCGCTCTTGCCTCGAACGTGGTCTCCAGCCCGACGGCGCCGCGCCTTCTGGCCGGAACCGGTTCGGACAAGGTGCATCTGCTGGTTCCGATCACCGCTGATCGTGGCCTGGCCGGTGCGTTCAACTCCAGTGTCAGCCGCGCGACGCGTGCGTTGGTGCGCAAGCTCGAATCCGAAGGCAAAACGGTCAAGATCCTGGCCGTCGGGCGCAAGGGGCGTGATTTCCTCAAGCGCGAGTTTGCCGATCGTATCGTTGGTGACGTCACCTATGTCGGGCGTCGCACGGTTGAATATGTGCATGCGTCCGATCTGGCGGAGAGGATTACCGCCATGCTCAATGATGGGCAGTTCGATGTCTGCACGATGGTCTATAACCGCTTTGCCTCGGTGATTTCGCAGGTCACGACCGAGACGCAGCTTATCCCGGCTTCGGTTCCCGCCGGTGAGGCTGCGCCGCTGGCCGAAGGTGGCAAGGCGATTTACGAATTCGAGCCGGATGAGGAAGGTATTCTCGCCCGGTTGCTGCCCCAGAACCTCGCGGTTCAGTTGTATCGGGCGCAGCTTGAGACGAATGCCGGCTTCATGGCCGCGCAGATGACCGCGATGGATAATGCGACCCGCAATGCGGGTGACATGATCAATAAGCTGACGCTGAACTACAACAGGACACGTCAGGCGAATATCACCAGGGAACTGATCGAGATCATCTCGGGCGCGGAAGCGCTCTGAGGCGATTGAGGGCGAGAGGAGCCACACATGGCGAATAACAATGTCGGGCGCGTGACGCAGGTGCTGGGCGCCGTGGTTGACGTGCAGTTCGATGGCGATCTGCCTTTCATCCAGAACGCGCTCACCACGCGGATCGGTGATCTGCACCTGGTGCTTGAAGTGGCCCAGCAGCTCGGTGAAAAGGCCGTGCGCTGCATCGCCATGGACAGCACCGACGGTATGGTGCGCGGCCAGGAAGTGCTCGATACGGGCGCCCCGATCTCCGTGCCGGTTGGCCCCGAGACGCTCGGCCGCATCCTGAACGTGATCGGCGAGCCGATTGACGATCGCGGCCCGTGCAACACCAAGATGCGCTACCCGATCCATCGCGCCGCGCCGACCTTCGAGGAGCAGGCCACTTCGGCCGAAGTGCTCGTCACCGGCATCAAGGTCGTTGATCTGCTCGCCCCATATCTGAAGGGTGGCAAGGTCGGCCTGTTCGGCGGCGCCGGCGTGGGCAAGACCGTGCTCATTCAGGAACTGATCAACAACATCGCCAAGGCGCATGGTGGCGTGTCGGTCTTCGCCGGCGTGGGTGAGCGCACCCGCGAAGGCAACG
>CANJOG010000186.1 GCA_947475475.1 Acetobacteraceae bacterium | reverse complement strand
CCGGGCGTGTCGATGATGTTGATGCGGTGGTCTTTCCACTCGCAGGTGACGGCGGCCGACGTGATGGTAATACCGCGCTCACGCTCCTGGTCCATGTAATCGGTCGTGGTGGCACCGTCGTGCACCTCGCCAATCTTGTGAGACATACCAGTGTAGTAGAGGATACGCTCCGTGGTCGTGGTCTTGCCCGCATCGATATGCGCGGTAATTCCAATGTTGCGGATCTTGTCGAGATACGTTTCGGCCACGGTAAACCTCCATACCACAGCGGGCGCGCCGGCAGGATCACCCTGCCCCGCGCGCCCGACCATGAATCCCCGGCGACCTGCGTCGAACCAATCCCGACGTCATCAAGCCAACCGGCCCTTTGCTGCGGCGCTCATGTGCGACAGCACGGGGCGATTTGCAAGCGGGAAAGCCGCCCCGGCCCCGGCGGAGACGAAGGGCGGGGTTGCCTTTCATGCGGGACAGGCTGCAACGAGCGCCTCCCGCCGCCAGTTGGAGACAATTCGTAACAGACCTGTCACAGGCCATTTGGTAGTCTGGCGCCATGCAGACCGAACAATTCCACGCCCTGGCGCGATTTGGCCTTGGCCGGCGCGGCAATGAGGCGCTGCCCGGCGATCCACGCGCCTGGCTCGCAGCCCAGCTTGCCGGCGCCGATCCGGGGCCTGACGGGGCCAGCAAGGCCGAGACGGCGCTGGCCGCCATCGCCCGCCAGCAACTGGAAAAGACGCCCGAAGCCATCGCCGCCGCCCGTGCCCTCTATCGCGGCGAGACCATTCGCCTGCTTGACCATGCGGTGGCCTCCCAGACCCCGTTCCGCGAGCGGCTGGTCTGGTTCTGGGCCAACCACTTCACCATCAGCGCCCGCATGCCCGGCTGCGCCCCGCTGGTTGGCGCCTATGTGGCCGAGGCGATTCGCCCGCATGTCACCGGCCGTTTCGCCGACATGCTGCGCGCCGTCATGCGCCACCCGGCCATGCTGATCTATCTCGATAATGCGCAGTCGATCGGCCCGGCAAGCCAGGCCGGCCAGGTCTCACGGCGTGGGCTCAACGAAAACCTCGCCCGTGAATGTCTGGAACTCCACACGATCTCCCCCGCCGGCGGCTACACCCAGGCTGACGTCACCGCCCTGGCCCGCCTGCTGACCGGCTGGTCCGTCCGCGTGCAGCAGGAGCCGCGTGGCTTCCTGTTCCGCCCCCGCGCCCATGAGCCGGGCGGCGCCACGGTGATGGGGCAACGCTTTGCCGATGGCGAGGCAGGCGGACTGACGGCGCTCGATTTCCTCGCCACCCATCCGGCGACATACCGGCATCTGGCCACCAAGCTCGCCCGCCATTTCGTCGCCGACTCCCCACCGCCCGAGGCCGTGCGGCGCATCGAATCGGTTCTGCGCGACACCGATGGCGATCTCGGCGCCGCCTCCCGCGCAATCATCGAGCTGCCCCAGGCGTGGGAACCGGCCGGAAAACTCCGCAGCCCGCTCGATTTCGTGCTGGCGAGCCTGCGCGCCCTCTCCCTTGGCCCTGACCGTCGGCCCGATCTGATCTCCGTCATGGCCGGGCTCGGCCAGATCCCCTTCAATGCCCCGCTGCCCAATGGCTGGCCGGATACCGCCTCCGGATGGACCGGCCCCGAAGCCCTGCTCCGCCGCGTCGATGCCGCCTATGCGCTGGCCGGCCGCGCCCCGGACGCCGATCCTCTCGCCATCGCGGAGTCCACCCTCGGCCCGCTGCTCGGCGCCGCGACGCTGGACCGGCTGCGTGGTGCGCCCTCCCGGCGCGAGGCACTGGCCCTGTTGCTGGCCTCCCCCGAATTCCAGAGGCGCTAAAGATGACACTCGCCATCACCCGCCGCGCCACTTTGGCCGGCCTGTTCGCCCCGCTCCTGACCGCGCCCGGCATGTCCGCCGCCTTCGCCGCCGCCGCGACCAGCCGGCGTTTTGTGGTCATTCTGCTGCGCGGCGGGCTGGACGGTCTGCATGCCGTCCCGCCGCATGCCGATCCCGGCCTGGCCGCCGCGCGCAGCAGGCTCGCCGTCCCACCGCCGGGAGCCGAGGGCGGCGCTCTGCCGCTGGACGGACATTTCGGCCTGCATCCGGCGCTGGCCGGACTGCACGGACTCTATGGCGAGCGCCTGCTGACCGTCTTTCACGCGGTTGGCGGTTTTTCCCCCGAACGCAGCCATTTCATCGCCCAGGACTGCCTCGAATGTGGCGCCGGCGAGCGTCTTTCCAGCGGCTGGCTGAACCGCCTCGCCGCCGCCCTGCCGCAAAAGCCGGGCGGCGCGCAGACGGCGCTGGCGGTCGGTGTCTCGCTCCCCTTGCTGCTGCGCGGCCCGGCCAGTGTCGGCAGTTTCCTGCCGCAAGGCGCGCAACGCCCGCCCGCCGATCTCTACGCCCAGGTGCTCGCCCTCCACCGCACCGACCCGGTCACCGGCCCCGCCCTCGCCGCCGGCATGGCCGAGCGCGACTATGCCGCTGGCGTGATCGGCGCCGATGACAGCAAGGACACCGCCACGCGCTTCAGCTTCGCCAATCTCGCCCTTTCCGCCGGCAAATTGCTCGCCGCTCCCGATGGACCGCGCCTCGCCGCACTCGAACTCGGCGGCTGGGACACCCATGCCGCCCAGGCCAATCGCCTCACCCAGCCGCTGAAATCCCTCGATGCCGGAATTCTCGCCCTGCGCACCGGTCTAGGTGCCGCCTGGAACCAGACCGTGGTGCTGATCGCCACCGAATTCGGCCGCACAGTGCGGGAAAATGGCACCAATGGCACGGATCACGGCACAGGGATGGCCGCCTTCCTGGCCGGTGGCGCAGTGCAAGGTGGATCGGTCCTGGCGGACTGGCCGGGTCTTGGCGAGAAGGATCTGCATGAGGCGCGCGACCTGCGCCCGACCACGTCCCTGCGCGCCATCACCCGCACCGTGCTGGCCGAACATTACGGCCTGAATGCTGCGACCCTGGCCGACATCTTGCCCGGCAGCGAGCGCGACAAGTTGCTGAAAGCCCTGGTCCGCGCCTGAATGGGCCTGGCGCCAAGGATCAGAACTTGGTCTCGTAGCTCAGCGCCGGCGCCAGTGTCATGCTGTCGCGCCCACCGATGATCACCCGGTGCAACCCGGCGCCCACCTGCAACCCGTCCAGCACCTCATAGGTCATCGAGACGCTCTGCTGGTGATCGGTCGCACGCAGCGACCCGCTGCTGACCCGCACACCGCCGGCAAAGGCCAGCGTCCAGCGATCCAGGCCGAAAGACACGCCAATCTGCCCATAGTGCCGGCCCAGGCCGCGAATAGTGGAGAAATTCTCGAACACCGCATATTCGGCAAATGGCGTGACGCCGACATCGCCAATCCTGATGCCCTCGCCGGTCGGGTCATAAACGCCGCCGATCGAGAAACCATTCTCCGCCCGCGCCCCCGGCTGATCCGTCGCCTCATGAGTGGCCGACACCTGCCAGGCGAGCCCCTCACCAGCCACCCCGCCGCGCAAGGCGGCCGTTACACTCCTCAGCCCATTCGTATTGGACGGGCCAAATTGCCCATGCGTATAGCGCAGCAGCCGCACCGCCGTGGGATCGTTCAGCGCCGGGCGGGAGAAGACGGTGTTGGACAGGAAAGTGGTGTCGAGCTTGAACACCTCCACCGACAGGCGTGGCGTGCCCGGCAAGGGCAGTCCAACCGAGGCACCAAAGCCCAGCCGCTCATCCTGCTCATAATCCGTGGCGAAGGGGTAGAAAAGGCCCGGCATCAACTTGTAGGCCGAGCCAAAGGCCGGATGAATTTTGCCCGCATAGAGCTCGACCTTATCGGTCGGCCGCACCGTCACATAAAGCTGGCGAAGCGTGGCTGCCTCGGAGCGAAAGACGTTGTTGCGATCGGGGTAATAGCTCAGCAGGTTGGGAGCGCGGGTCCGCTCGTATTTGATGTCACCGTTCAGGGAGAACACGCTGCCATAATTGGCGAAAAAGCTCAGTTCGCTGTCATTGTAGAGCGACACCCGCGTGGGCGCGCCGCGCGCCTTGGAGATATCGGCCTGGAACTTGGTGGTAAAGGTTCCGCCCGCCTCCCAGCCAGAGCCGGCAGCCGGTTCCTCCGCCGCCCACGCAGGTGTGGCCAGCACGAGGGCTCCTAGAGCGATGAACAGGCACAGCATGCGGCGCAGGCGGGTCATGGCGAGACTTGGTCCGATCATTTTGCCCCGGTCGAATCGGTGACCACGGTCTTAACCCCGCATATAGGTAAAGATCGTAAAGACTTCATGACCAAAAGCGTGAAGAAAATGTGCGGGCGCCCCGCCGGCCTGCTGGGCGCACAAAAAAAGACGGCGGGCCGAAACCCGCCGCCTTTCAAAATACAGGACGCGCTCAGCAGCCGGCGCGCTTCATCAGCCCGTCGCTGCGGATGCTGCCGGGGTCCTCGACCATCACCATGGTCTTGGAATTGGCCATGAAATGGGTGTCCTTATTGGCATAGCCAGGCCCGGTGATCGCTGCCACCTTGCCGGGATTATTCTCGACCCAGTCCACCATCTTGCGGCCATCGGCGACACCCGCACCCTCGGCGGCCGCCTTCACATACATCACCGAATCATAGGTCCAGGCCGCCAGGGAATAGGCAAGCTGATCAAAGCGGGTCGGCTCTTCCTTCTTCAGCCGCTCAAGGAACTTCGAATAATCGGACTGGCCGAGCGCATCGCCCGCGCAATAGGTGAAGCTCTTGATCTGCAACGCGGCGGTGATGTGCTTGGCCGCTGCCGGCCCGGCCGATTTCGCGATCGGGCCATAGAGCGCCGTCATGGTCAGGCTGCCACCGACCGGAACATCCCAGCCGATCTCATCAAGATTGCGCAGGCCCCGCGCCATGTCCGGCGTGGTCGCCCCCTGGAACATCAGCACATCCGGATTGGCCCGCTTGGCCGCCAGCAATTGCGGCGTCAGATCCTGGGTGCCCTGGTCGAACTTGTCCACCGAGGTGATCTTGATGCCGCGCTCCACCGCATAGGTTTTGAAACGCTCCATCATGGTGGACGAATTCGG
>CANJOG010000185.1 GCA_947475475.1 Acetobacteraceae bacterium | reverse complement strand
GCGGGATGGGGATGCCGAGGGGATGGCGGAACAGGGCGACGACGGCGAACCAGTCCGCCAGCCCGCCGACAAAGCCGGCCTTGGCGGAGGCTTGCAGCAACTCGGCCCACCAATCCGGCGGCAGGGCGAAGGTTGCCAGGGTGAGGGCGGCCATGAAGAGCAGCAGCCCGGTTGCGACCATGCGGTGCCGCCGGAGTGAACGGCGGGACTCCAGGTCGGGGTCGATGGTGGTGGGCTCGGTTGGGGGCATTGCCTGCATCTGCGCGGCATATGGGGCGGGCGGCCGCTGGTGCCAGGGTTGGCGGATTTGGGGAGTCGCGCAAGGGCGGGGGGCAGGCGGGGCGTGTCTCTGGTTGACCGTCAGCGCCTTGTGAACGCCAGACATTCACCCCATGGCTGGTTCTGGCCGATGGGTGATGGGCGGTACAACGACGCCTCGGCCGCTGCGGCGGAAATTCGCACCGGACTTCTGCAAGCGGTCGTGTGAAATGCGCCAGGCGTATTCCACACTCCATTCTTCTACCCCTCCGCTGCTCGCACCGCCTGGATCGTCTTCGGCAACGCACTCGGCGTCACGCTGATCGAATCAATCCCAAGCTCGGTCAGGAACTTCGCCAGATCGGGATAATTCGACGGTGCCTCGCCACAAATGCCGACATGGATGCCATTGCGATGCGCGCCCTCGATCGCCATGCGGAGCATGATGAGCATGCCCCGATCGCGCTCGTCGAAATCGGGCGCGACGATTTCTGAATCGCGGTCCACGCCGAGGGTGAGCTGGGTCAGGTCGTTCGATCCGATGGAGAATCCGTCGAAGAGTTTGGCGAAGGCATCGGCCTGGATCACGTTGTTGGGAATCTCGCACATCACATAGACTTGCAAGCCATTCTCGCCGCGCGTCAGGCCGTTTTCGGCCAGTGCGGCCAGCACGCGTTCGGCTTCGGCCACGCGGCGGCAGAAGGGGATCATCAGGCGTAGATTGGTCAGGCCCATTTCCTCGCGCACGCGTTTCAGCGCGGCACATTCGAGCGCGAAGCCGTCCGCATAGGCCTTGTGCGTGTAGCGGGAGGCGCCGCGGAAGCCGATCATCGGGTTGGCTTCGACGGCTTCGAAATCCGGGCCGCCGATCAGTGTCGCATATTCATTGGTCTTGAAGTCGGACATGCGCACGATCACCGGCTTGGGCCAGAAGGCGGCGGCGATTGTGCCGATGCCTTCGGACAAAGCACGAATGAAATACTCCGCCGGGCTGTCATAGAGTTTCGTGCGCGTGGCGATTTCGGCGCGGGCTGCCGGCGAGGTCACGCGTTCGGGGTGCGCGAGCGCCATCGGATGGATGCCGATATGGGCGTTGATGATGAATTCCATCCGCGCCAGGCCAACGCCGTTATTCGGCAGCATGGCGGTGCGGAACGCCAGGTCCGGATTGGCGAGGTTGACCATGATATGCGTCTTCGGCAGCGCCAGATCGGACGCGGAAAGATGGCTGACGGAGAAGTCCAGAATGCCGTCGAGCACGCGTCCGGTTTCGCCCTCGGCGCAGACGACGGTGACGTTCTGGCCGTCGCGCAGCACACTCGTCGCGTTGCCCGCCCCCACCACGGCGGGAATGCCGAGTTCGCGGGCGACGATGGCGGCATGGCAGGTGCGGCCGCCGCGGTCGGTCACGATGGCGCCGGCGGTTTTCATCACCGATTCCCAGTCGGGGCTGGTGGTGGTTGCCACCAGCACATCGCCAGGGCGGAAATCGCGCAAATCCTCGTTGCGGCGGATCACACGCACGGCGCCGGTGCCGATCTTCTCGCCGACCGCGCGGCCGGCGACCAGGCAGGGGGCGGTGCCGGACAGCGTGTAGCTTTCGAAAACCGCCGTATCCTTCTGCGAGGCTACCGTTTCCGGCCGCGCCTGCACGATATAGAGCAGCCCGTCATCGGCATCCTTGGCCCATTCGATATCCATCGGCATGGGATGCCCGTTGCGCGCGGAATAATGCGCCTCGATCCGCATGGCGGCGCCGGCCAGATGCAGCACTTCGTCGTCGGAGATGCAGAAGCGCGCGCGCTCTTCTGGCAGAGTGTCGATATTGGTCGTGGTGCTGCCGAAATGGCCGGGGGCGTAGATCATCCGCTGCTGCTTCTCACCGAGCAGGCGGCGCAGCACGGCGCGGTGTCCGGCGTCGTAAGTCGGCTTGTGGACGCTGAATTCATCGGGATCGACAGTGCCCTGCACGATGTTTTCGCCCAAACCATAGGCGCCGGTGATCAGCACCACGTCGCGGAAGCCGGATTCGGTATCCAGCGTGAAGATCACGCCGCTCGCCGCACGCTCCGAGCGCACCATCTTCATCACGCCAACTGACAGAAAAACCTTGAAATGGTCGAAGCCGTTATTGGTGCGATAGACGATGGCGCGGTCGGTGAAGATCGAGGCGAAGCAGCGGCGGCAGGCTTCGACCACATCGTCCAGACCGGCGATATTGAGAAAACTCTCGTGCTGGCCGGCGAAGCTGGCATTCGGCAAATCCTCGGCGGTGGCCGAGCTGCGCACGGCGACCGAGACGCCGGTGCCGAATTCGGACTCCAGTTTCGTATATTCAGCCGCAATGGTGGTGCGCATGCTGGCCGCACCCGTGGCCTGGTAGACGATCTCACGGCACGCCTCAGCGCGTTCGGAAAGTGTCTTGATATCGGTGGTATCCAGCCCGTCGAGCTGCGCGTGCAGTCTTTCCCAGGCGCCGGCATCGCCCAGCGCGTCCTGATAGGCCTGGGCGGTGAGGGCGAAGCCATTGGGCACGCGAATGCCGAGACCCACCAAGGCGCCAACCATTTCACCAAGCGAGGCGTTCTTGCCCCCGACCAGGGGGACGTCCTCGAGGTGGAGGTCGTTGAACCAACGCACATGCCCGATCGTGTCAGTCATTTTCCGCCCCTGTTGCGCCACACGCCGAATTGGTCCGAAACTGCCCGCCGCGACATTGACGTGCATCAAGCCGGGCGGCTGGCAGCATGAACTCCGTGTGACATTGGCCGGTTTCATGATTGATCCGGGTCAATGCGGGGGCGGCCCGGCCAGGCCAGGATCGTGAAAGATCGCACAAGATCGCCATCGGCCACCCCGCAGGGGCGCGGCCCAGGAGGAGGAAGGCTTATGCAGCTCAAGGATATCCTGGTTCATCTGGACCGTTCGGACCGGCTCGGCGCGCGGCTGGACCTCGCCATCGATCTGGCCAATCGGCACGATGCGCATCTGACCGGCATCCATGTGCTCGACATCTCGCCGGGCAGCCTGGCCGCCCAGGTGAGCGGCATGGGCGACGCGGGGGCGATGGCGGTGATGCTCCAGCGCCTGATGGATGAGGCCCGCCAGGCTGCCGTGCCGCTGGAGGCGCAGTTCGTCGACCGGCTGCGCGCCGAGGGCAAGGAGGGCGAGTGGCGCCTGCTCGAAGGTTCCGAGTCCGATAATGTCATCGACAGCGCGCGCTATGCCGATCTCACCATTGTCGGTCAGCCCAATCCGGAAGACCGGGATGGGGCGGCCACCGCGCTGATTGAGCAGTTGCTGTTCGATTCGGGCCGGCCGGTCCTGCTGGTGCCCTATGCTGGTACCTTCCGGACCACCGGCCATAACGTGCTGGTCGGCTGGAATGGCTCGCGCGAGGCGGCCCGTGCCGTGGGCGATGCCATGCCCTTCCTGGCTGAGGCGAAGAGCGTGACCGTGCTCTCCGTCACCCCCGGCCGCGGCGATGGCGAGGAGGAGCGGGTGGCGGCGGCCGATCTGACGCTGCATCTGGCCCGCCACGGCATCACGGCGGTGGCAGCGCATACGACGGCGGATTCGATCAGCGAAGGCGATGCGCTGCTGAACTACGCCTCCGATTCGGGCTGCGATCTGCTGGTGATGGGCGGCTATGGCCATTCCCGTCTGCGCGAGATCGTCATGGGCGGGGTGACGCGTTCCCTGCTGCGCCATATGACAATCCCGATTCTGATGTCGCATTAGGGCTCTGCGCGCCCCTGGGTTGCCCTGCTGGGGCGGCGGGACTAGGTTCCGCCGCCTCATTTTTGTTCTGATTGGTCCCGAAAATGTCCCTGACCGCACAGCGCCTCGATCGTATCAGCCCCAGCCAGACCATCGCCATTTCGACCAAGGCGCGGGCTCTGAAAGCGGCGGGCCGCGACATTATCAGCCTGTCCGCCGGCGAGCCGGATTTCGACACGCCCGATAACGTCAAGCAGGCGGCGATTCGCGCCATTCAGGCGGGCGATACGAAATACACCGACGTCTCTGGCACCCCGGCGCTGCGCAAGGCAGTGGCTGAGAAGTTCCGTCGCGAATCGGGCCTGGATTACAAGCCGGAAGAGATCATCGTCTCCACCGGCGGCAAGCAGGTGATCTTCAATGCGATGGTCGCCACGCTGGACGCCGGCGATGAGGTGATCATCCCGACGCCGTGCTGGGTGTCCTACCCGGATATCGTGGCGCTCGCCGATGGCACGCCGGTGCTGGTGCCCTGCGAGCAGAATAACGGCTTCAAGCTGCGCGCCGAGGCGCTGGAAGCGGCGATTACGGCGAAGACCAAGTGGTTCTTCATCAACTCGCCCTGCAACCCGACCGGGGCGGCCTATTCGGCGGAAGAACTGCGCCCGATCTGCGACGTGCTGCTGCGTCATCCGAATGTGTGGATCTTCACCGACGATATCTATGACCGCCTGACCTATGACGGGTTCAAGCCGGCCACCATCGTCGAGGTGGAGCCGAAGCTGCGCGATCGCACCGTGACGATGAACGGTGTGTCCAAGGCGTATGCGATGACCGGCTGGCGTATCGGCTTTGCCGGCGCGCCGCTGGCGATGGCCAAGGCGATGGACAAGCTGCAGAGCCAGTCCACCTCCAACCCCTCCTCCATCGCGCAGGCCGCGGCGGTCGAGGCGCTGAACGGGCCGCAGGAATTCATTGGCGAGATGGTCAAGGTCTATCAGGCGCGGCGTGACCTGGTGGTGGATATGCTGAACCAGGCGAAGGGCATTCAGTGCCACAAGCCGGAAGGCGCGTTCTATGTGTTTCCGTC
>CANJOG010000184.1 GCA_947475475.1 Acetobacteraceae bacterium | reverse complement strand
GAGTCTCGAAACCCTCGAATATCATTACGGCAAGCACCACAATAGCTACGTGATCGCGCTCAACGGTTTCGTTGAGAAGAATGCCGATCTGGCGGGCAAGTCGCTCGAACAGATCGTCCAGCTCGCCGCGGGCAATGACGCCCTGGTGCCGGTGTTCAACAATGCCGGACAGATATGGAACCACAACATGTACTGGCTGAGCCTGTCGCCCACCGGCGGCAAGCTGCCAGGTTCTCTGGAGAAGAAGGTCACTGAGGATTTCGGCTCGGTCGCCGCCTTCAAGGAACAGTTCAAGTCCGCCGCCACCGGCCAGTTCGGCTCCGGCTGGGCCTGGCTGGTGCTCGATGCGTCCGGCAAGCTGAAAATCACCAAGACCAGCAATGCCGGCAGCCCGCTCGCCTCCAATGACGGCACGGTGCTTCTGACGATCGATGTGTGGGAACACGCCTATTACATCGACTTCCGCAATCGCCGTCCGGATTTCGTGCAGAACCTGCTCGATAACCTGCTGAACTACGACTACGCGGCCGCTCAGCTCGCCGCCGCCTGATACGCCTGACGCGGCGGCCTCCCTAGGGTGGCCGCCGCCAAAGCGGCCCTGCTCGGACGCCAGCCGGCCGGAATAAGTCTTCCCGAGCCAGGCACTCATCATCACAGCCCGCCCACCCTGCCCTTTGATCGCCACCGGCTTGAGCCGTTCCACACTGGCAAACAGCGGCGCAATCGTCGCCTCCGTGCCCTCCGGGCTCTTGGCCGGGGCCAGGACCACCAGATCCTTGCCCGTCCAGGCCGCAACCGGGGCCGCGATGCCGAATTGGCGTGCATCGGCGCAGAGGCAGACGACTCTGTGTTCCGGTCCAAGCCCATAGGCGGCTTTGCCGGCGACATGCCAGAGGAGTGCCGCCACCGCCGTGTCCTTCCGGTCCAGCATGCCCTGTTCCGCCAGCGACGGGGCCAGTTCCGACCAGTCCCGCAGATCCGCAGCCCAGGCCTCCCGCAAGCCGGGGATACCCAGGCGTTCGGACCAGCCAAAGCGCGCATCAGTGCCAAGCAGCAGCAAGGCCACGACGCAGAATCCAGCGGCGAACTGCAAAGTGTGACGCACATGGCGATTGCCCGCCGCCATCCAGCACGCCCAGGCCTCGCCCAGCAGCGGCAGCAGCAGCACATAGCCGCAGGCGGACCAGTGAAAGAGCACGTTGCGCGAAAAGGGCGAGATGAGCACGAAGGCCAGCACGCCGGGCAGGCCGAGGCAGAGCGGCAATAGGTAGCGCCAGTCGCCCCGCCTGTTGCGCAGCGCCTGCCAGACGCACCAGACCAGCGGCAGCCAGAGCCATGGTGTCATGAACACCGCCTCACCCGCCCAGGTGAGCAGCGGCGCCCAGGGCCTGAACCAGGCATTGCCGGCACGTCCGCCCTGAAAGGCGAAGGAGGCCCAGCCATGCTCGGCATTCCAGGCGATCACCGGGGCGAAAATCGCCAGCGCCAGGAGCGCAGCCAGCCAAGGCTCCACCCGCGCCAGCCAGAAGCGATGCGCCGGGCTGAGGATCAGGAACAGGAAGGTGCCGGCCAGAAACAGGATGGCGGTGTATTTGCTCTCCAGCGCCAGCCCCGCGCAGAGCCCGGCCAGCAGCCACCAGCCGAGTGCGCGGCCACGTCCGGCCTCCAGCGCGCGCAGCAGTGCCAGCGCGGCGCAGAGCAGGGCGCAGAGCAGTGGCCCGTCCGGCAGCACGAAAATCCCCGCCGTGACGCCCAGCATGGGCGCCAGCGTGAAGGCCAGCGCCGCATAGAACCCGGCGCGCGGCCCATAAAGCCGCGTGGCGAGCCGGTACATCAGGAGGGTGGAGAGAGCGGAGAGCAGGATGAAGGGCAGCCGCACCGCCAGCGGCGCCTCGGTGCCCAGGACCAGCGCGGCGCCACGGCTGAGCCACCATGAGGCCGGCGGATGGTCGAAATAGCCGCCTCCGAGCACCCGCCCGGCAGAGACCATGTAGCTTTCATCGACGCCGAGCCCGGTGAGCCAGGCAAAGACCAGCCGCACCGTCGTGGCCACGCCGATCAGGACGAGCAAAGCCATCCCAGGGCGCGGCAGGTCAGCAGAGCGGGCGGAGGCGTCTGACACTCTGAGCCTCCGCCCGCCTCAGCTTGGTAGCAATCAAGCCGGCTTGGAATCGTTGGCGGCCTTCGGACGGATCACGCTGTTCAGCGTCTCGCGCAGCACGATGACCTTCACGCCGGTGGCGATCTCAAGCTCGACCTCGTTGGAGTCCGGCGTCACCTTGGCGACGGTGCCGAGAATGCCGCCGGAGGTGAGAACGCGGTCACCCTTCTTCACGGCGGCCAGCATGGCCTTCAATTCCTTCTGCTTCTTCTGCTGCGGGCGGATCATCAGGAAGTAGAAGACGGCGAAGATCAGGACGAGCGGCGCGATCTGGCCGAACTGGCCGAGATTGCCGAGAAAGCCGGCGGCGGCATCCTGCGCATAGGCGGGGGAGATGAACATCTGGGTGGTTCCTGGAAGATAATAGCCGGGGCACGGTTGCCGCGATCAGGCCAGGACCATACTTTCCGCCCCCTTCCCGTCAAGCTTCCCCGTCTGTCTTATCGTCTGTCTTATCGTCTGCCTCATTATCTGCCTCCCCGGCACAAACCACACGGATGCTCTTATGGACGCCACTGAAGCCGCTCTCCTGACCCGTATTGCCGAGGCGCTGGAACGGCTTGCCCCGCCGCCGCCGGCCCGCGCGGACCTCTCGGACGCTGATGCCTTTGTCTGGCACTCCGCCCCGCCGCGCCTGGCGCCGGTGCATCGCGTCTCGCGCGTGAAGCTCGATCTGCTCCAGGGACTCGACCGCCAGAAGATGCTGCTGCTGGACAACACGCTGCGATTCGCCCGCGGATTTACCGCCAATAACGCCATGCTCTGGGGTGCCCGCGGTATGGGCAAATCCTCGCTGGTGAAGGCGGTGCACGCGGCGGCCTGCGAGGAGCGCCCGGACAGTCTCGCTTTGATCGAAATCCATCGCGAGGACATCAAGACCCTGCCGGACTTGCTCAACGTGCTGCGCGACCAGCCGCGCCGCTGCCTGGTGTTCTGTGACGATCTGTCTTTCGAGCGCGAGGATGCCGATTACAAGGCGCTGAAATCGGTCCTCGATGGCGGCATCGAGGGGCGGCCGGCGAATGTGCTGTTCTACGCCACCTCGAATCGGCGCCACCTGATGCCGCGCGACATGATCGAGAATGAGCGCCAGACCTCGATCAACCCGACCGAGGCGGTGGAGGAAAAGGTCTCGCTGTCAGACCGGTTCGGCCTCTGGATCGGCTTCCATAATTGCGACCAGGACACGTTCTTCGCCATGATCGAGGGCTATGCGGCGCATTTCGCACTGCCGATCACCACCGAGGCGCTGCATGCCGAGGCGGTGGAATGGAGCGTCACCCGCGGCGCCCGCAGCGGCCGTGTGGCGTGGCAGCTCATTCAGGATCTGGCGGGACGGCTCGGCGTCGCGGTCTGAAAATGCACTGGCGGCGCTTCCCCATCCGGGAGGCGCCGCTAGGACAGAATAACCGGGAGGGGTTTAGCCCTCTTCGGCCGGCACGGCGCGCAGATGCTCGGAGGCCACTGACAGCCAGGCGGTCTCGCCGCGCTTGAACGGCATGTCGTTGGAGCTCCAGATCAGGAAGGCGCGCTCTCCGACATGGATGACATGTTCGGTATGCGAGCCGAGGAACAGCGCCGCGTCGATGGTGCAAAGCCAGCGATTGCCCGATGCCGGCTCATTGGCCGAGAGCGCGCAACGTTCCGGACGGAAGACGAGCGAGACCTTGCTGCCCGCCCGCAGCCCCGGCACCGCGCCAATTGCGCGGGTCGTGCCGATCGGGCTGTCGATAACGAGGAAGCCGTCTTCCTCGCCAACTACCTGGCCAGGAATTTCGTTGCTGGTACCAATAAAGTTGGAGACATAGCGCGAGTTCGGCTGGTCATAGACATCGCGCGGCGAGCCGAGCTGGGCGATCTTGCCCTTGCGCATGACGGCGACGCGATTGGCCAGCGCCATTGCCTCGGTCTGATCATGCGTCACGTAAAGCGCCGCGAAATTCAGCTTCTGCTGCATTTCCAACAATTCGATCCGCAGCTGCTCGCGCACCTTGGCATCGACATTGGAGAGCGGTTCATCGAACAGCACGAGATTGTTGTTCGACACGATGGCGCGCGCCAGCGCCACGCGCTGCTGCTGGCCGCCGCTCATCTGTCCCGGAAATTGCTTGGCAAGTTCGGGAATGCCGACCGTGCGCAGCGCATCATGCACGCGCCCGGCGATCTCCCCGCTGGCAACCTTCCGCGCCCGCAGCGGGTAGGCCACATTGTCGAAGGCCGACATATGCGGCCAGAGCGCATAGGACTGGAACACCATGCCGACATGGCGGCCTTCCGGCATGGTGTTGATGTTCTCCGCCGAGGAATAGACTTTGCGGTCATACATCTCGATGGAGCCGGAATCCGGCTTCTCGAGTCCAGCGATGCAGCGCAGCAGCGTGGTCTTGCCGCAGCCGCTGGGGCCGAGCAGCACGACGAACTCCCCGGCACTCATATCGAGCGAGACCTCATCCACCGCCGGGACGATCGAGCGATCTTCGCGGCGGAAATGCTTGGTCAGTGCCCGCACCCGGAGCACGACCGATTGGCGCAGATCGGCCCGCGCGGCGGAACCGGCAGAAGTACGGGAGAGGTCGGCTGTGGTCATGGTCGCTCGCTCAGCTAGCCGCGGCGGCGGCGGAAACAAGATTCTGCAGGCCGAAGAACTCGATCGCATTGGTCGAGGCCAGGGCCTTGAGGCGCGCGGGCGGCAGATCTGTGCGGTCGCGCAGTTCCTGGGCAACGCCGGGCATCGAGCAGTCGAAATGCGGGAAGTCGCTGGCCCAGACCATGCAGCGCTCGCCGCCGGCATCCAGCGCCGCATTGATCAACGGATCATCGGCCTCGGCGGTGAGGAAGCAGCGATCGTGGAAGATGTCGATGATTTCCTCATCCTCGGGCAGGTCGGGCAACAGGAAGCGCATGCGCTCGGCGTGTT
>CANJOG010000183.1 GCA_947475475.1 Acetobacteraceae bacterium | reverse complement strand
TGGCCGAACAGATCGCCGAACCAGCCGGGCAGGTCGCCGCCCTGGATGTCGCCATCGGCGGTGACCATGGCCCAGCGGGCGATCAGACCGAGGCCGATGGTCTCGCCGGGGCGGACGGCGAGCGCGCCGCCGACGGAATCCTCAAGATTCAGCAGGCAGAGATAATTCTCGCGGCCCTTGCGGACCACCACGCGGCTGCGGCGCTTGGCCGGGTCCGGGTAGAGGCGGGCGAGTTCGGAATCGATCTGGCGCTGCAGGTGGCGGGTATAGGTGCTGATCCAGACAGCGCCGTGATTGCGTTCCGCCCAGAGGCTGGCCGGGGCGATATAGCCGAGCGTTTTGCCGGTCCCGGTGCCGGCCTCGGCGAGCACGATGGTGGGATCGCCGCGCGCCGGGCGGGGGGCGAAGGCGGCGGTGGCGGCATCGGCGTAATCGGCCTGCCCGGGGCGCTGCTCGGCGCCGGGGCCGAGCATGTCGGCCAGCCGGGCGCGGGCTTCGGCGGGGCGGACGTCGTTGGAGGAGGGCAGTGGAGGTGGCGCGGCCTCCTCCCATTCGGGAAGGAATTTCCACACTTTGTAGGGCTCGGTGGAGGCCGCGGCGTTGGGCTGCCCAAGGGCGGCGGTGACGAACGGCGCCCAGCTCCAGCCGGCGGCGCCCATGCGGGCGGCGAGCGGGGCGGCGTCCCGGTTCAGCGGCAGATAGCGGCCCTCGCGCAGGCGGCGGAGCAGCAGCAAGGCCGCTTCCGGCAGCAGGGCGGCCTCGTCCTCGGCGTCCTGCGGAGGGTCCAGTTCCAGAGCCAGAGCGAGACCGCGCGGCGTGGGGGCCAGGGGGCGGGCGGGGTGGACGAAGGCGAAGAGGTCCAGCAGGTCGTAATGCGGCATGCCGCGCACGCCGAGGCGTTTCATCGTCGCCGGGCCGTGCACCAGCAGCGGTGGTGGCAACTGGCGCAGCCGGGCGATCGCCTCGCGCGATTGCAGGACCAGCAATTCGCCTTCCGGCGTCAGGATGGTGGCGCGGCCAAAGCCCGCCACCAGGGCGGGCGCCTCGGGCAGGATGGGCTGGTCGGGTCCGGATGGGCCTGGAGCGGGCGGGCCGGGAGCGGGTGGCGATGGCATTCGCCCTGCTGTAACGGAGTGACGCGTCGCGTCAAAGCGTCTGGATGAGGTTTAACATCGGCGGAGATTTCCCCAGGCGCGATGATGCGCTAGTTTCCGACCTATGTCAGATACAGTTCGTAACAATCGTCCTGCCACCCCTGCCGCCGCCGGCGTGCCGAAAGCCTGGCCGTTCGAGGAGGCCAATGCCGTGGCGGAGCGTATGGCCGCCCTCGGCAAGACCGAAGCGCTGTTCGAAACCGGCTATGGTCCCTCCGGCCTGCCGCATATCGGCACGTTCGGCGAAGTGGCACGGACCTCCTGGGTGCGGCGGGCCTTTACCGAACTGACCGGACTGAAATCCAAGCTGCTCGCCTTCAGTGACGACATGGACGGGCTGCGCAAGGTGCCGGACAATGTGCCGAACAAGGAGATGCTGGCGGGCTATCTCGGCAAGCCGCTGACCCGGATTCCCGACCCGTTCGGCACCCATGACAGTTTCGGCGCGCATAATAATGCCCGCCTGCGCTCCTTCCTCGACAGTTTCGGCTTCGAATACGAATTCGCCTCCGCCACCGAGTATTACCGCGCCGGAAGGTTCGACGCGGCGCTGCTGCGCGTGCTGGAGAAATACGACGAGGTGAAGGCGGTCATCCTGCCGACGCTGGGCCCGGATCGCCGCGCCACTTATTCGCCGATCCTGCCGATCCATCCCGAGACCGGCGTGGTCATGCAGGTGCCGACCGAGGGGCGCGATCTGGCGGCGGGGACGATCACCTGGCGCGATCCCGAGACGGGGCAGAGCTACACGACGAAAGTGACCGGCGGGGCGGCCAAGCTGCAATGGAAGGCGGACTGGGCCATGCGCTGGTTCGCGCTGGGCGTCGATTACGAAATGTCCGGCAAGGATCTGATCGATTCGGTGCGTCTCTCGGGCCGCATTTGCACCATTCTCGGGGCCAAGCCGCCGGCGGGGATGACCTATGAGCTGTTCCTCGATGACAAGGGGCAGAAGATCAGCAAGTCCAAGGGCAACGGCCTCTCGGTGGAAGACTGGCTGCGCTATGCGCCGCCGGAGAGCCTGGCGCAGTTCATGTACAATGCGCCGCAGCGGGCCAAGCGGCTGTATTTCGATGTGATCCCGCGCGCGGTGGATGAATATCTCACCCATGCCGGCAAGGAACGCGGCCAGGAAGAGGCCGATCGCCGCACCAATCCGGCCTGGCATATCCATCTCGGCAAATTACCCGAGCATGGTGAGGTTCCCGTCCCCTTCGGCATGCTGCTCAACCTGGCCAGTGTGGTGAATGCGGACCGGCCGGAAATGCTCTGGGGATTCATCCGCCGCTACAGCCCGGATGCGACACCTGAGAGCAATCCTTTCCTCAACCGGCTGGTGCATCACGCCATCGAATATTACCGCGATTTCGTGAAGCCGGCGAAGCAGTTCCGGGCGGCGAGCGAGATCGAAGCCGCGGCCTTGCAGGATCTGGCGCAGACGCTGGTGGCCCTCGATCCGGCTTCGACCGCCGAGACGATTCAGAATGCGGTCTTCGAGGTTGGCAAGCGCCACGCTTTCGCGGAGTTGAAAGCCTGGTTCGGCTGCCTCTATCAGGTGTTGCTCGGCCAGGCCGAGGGGCCGCGCTTTGGCGGCTTCGTGGCGCTGTATGGCATTCCCGAAGCCGTGGTGCTGATCGAGCAGGCGCTGGAGGGCAAGTTGATTGCCGACCAGGAAGCCGCCATGACCTCCGCTGCCGCGCGCACGGCCTAAGATCGTGCGCGCCATCCTCTCCAAACTGCTCAAGAACCTGCCCACGGTGTTGGGCGTATTTCTGCTCTTTGGCGCCATTTATGTGGTGCACAAGGAATTCGCCCATCTCAAGCTGGCGGATATCACGGCGTCATTGGGCAAGATTCCGACCCATTCGCTACTGATCGCGGCGTTGTGGACCTTCGTGTCCTATTGGGTGCTGACTTTCTACGACCAGCTCGGCACCATCTATGCCGGGCATCGTGTGAGCTATTGGCGAGTCACCTTCGCCTCGTTCTGCGCCTATACGCTGGCGCATAATCTCGGCTTTGCCGCGGTGTCGGGTGCGGCCGTGCGCTACCGGCTTTATGCCTTGTGGGGGCTGACGCCTTTGCAGATTGGCAAGGTGGTGGCGTTCTGCTCGTTGACCTTCGGGCTGGGTGGCATGGTGCTCGGCGGCGTCATTCTGGTCGCCATTCCTGAAGGCGTGCCCTTCTTCGGTGACAAATTGCCGCGCTGGGCGTTCACCGCCATTGGCATTGTACTGTTCGCCATTGTGCTGGCCTACGTGACCTTGTCCAAGGTGCTCGGCAAGCGGCGGATCATGGGCCATGAGATCGAGTTGCCGCATCTCTCCATGGCTTTCATCCAGGTGGCGCTGGCGACAGTGGATGTCGCGGTCACGGCGGCGATTTTCTACACGCTGCTGCCGCCAGTGCCGGGGCTGACATTCTTCCACTTCCTCGCGGTCTATCTCGCCTCCTATACGGCGGGTCTGGCGGCGACGCTGCCGGGCGGGATTGGCGTGTTCGACGGCGCCATGCTGCTCGGCCTGTCGCCCTATCTCGACGCGCCGACCATTCTTGGCGCCATCGTGGTTTTCCGGCTGTATTACTACATCATTCCGCTGTTCTTTGCCGGCTCGCTGTTCACCGGCAATGAGCTGATCATCCGTGGCGGCTCGCTGCTGCGCGGGACGAAGATCGGCCGTGGCGCACGCACGATGAGCCGCTGGGGTGAGGCGGATTTCGCCATTGGCGTTGCCACCGGCATCGTCGCCCTGTGCGGCGTGCTGCTGATGGCGCTGAGCATCGTGGCGCTGCCCTCGGACCTGTCCTGGATCGATCCGGATTTCGGCGACATGGCGCAGAATGCCAACCAGTTGCTGCCCTCGGTGATTGGCGCGGCGCTGATGGTGCTCTCCATTGGCTTGACCAATCGGGTGACGTTGGCCTGGGGCACGACGCTGGTGCTGCTGCTGGCGGCCGCGGGAATTACCGCGGCGCAGGGCCAGGATGTGTGGATTCCCGGCGTGTTGTTCGTCTCGATGATGCTGATCGCGCCCTTCCGCTCGGCATTTTATCGCGGAGCGCGGATGTTCACCGGAACTTTGCAAGTCGGCACGGCATTGCCGCTGTTCGCGCTGGTGGTCTGCGCGCTGGCTCTGGCCGCTTTCGCGCACAATATGCGTGGCCTGGCGGATGCGAGCTGGTGGGAAATTATCATCTCACCCGAACTGCCCAATTCCGTGCGTTTCATCGTCGCGGTGACGGTGCTGGCGTTGCTGGTTGCCGTCGGGCGACTGATGCGGCCGGGGAGTGTCTCCTATCTGGCCTGGGATGCTGCGGCACAGGAACGCTATGTGGCCCTTGGCGGCACACCGCCTCTGGATGCCGAGGGGCTGATCCTGGGCGAGGCGGAGCGCGCGGGAATTCCGTTCCGCCGTGTGCATGGCGTGTTGCTCGGATTGGGCGAGGCAGGGGCGGAAACCGATCGTAGCTCGGCGATCTGGCGCCTGCGCGATCTGGCGGCCCAGGAAGGACTGGACCCGGCGGTGTGGCGGGCCGATCTGCGCAGCCTGCGCGTCTATGGCGCGCTGGGGCTGGCGGCGCTGCCGCTTGGCCCTGACGGGCTGCCGCTGCCGGAGCAGAAGGGCGATGCGCCGCAAGTGCGGCATTATCTCTGCTGCGTCGCCGAGCGCGATCTGCACCGTCTGTTGCCGCTGCTGCCGGAGATGTCCGAGGCGGCTGGGCAGACATCGCGCTGAACGGGCTGGACCCCGTGCGGGTGGGTGGGTTTGCCAGCACCGGCGGAGCGGCTAGGCTTGGTCCGACAAATCTAATGCCAGCCTGGCGGGGGAAGCGATGAATCGTCTCAAGGACAAGGTTGCCTTTATCACTGGCGGGACGGGCGGCATCGGCCGCGCCTCGTCGAAGCTGTTTGCCGAGGAGGGCGCCTGCGTCGCGGTTGCCGGCAGGC
>CANJOG010000182.1 GCA_947475475.1 Acetobacteraceae bacterium | reverse complement strand
CGGCCGCAGTGGAGACCAGCAAAGCGGGAATCTGCGAGACCAGACCATCGCCAACCGTCAGAGTGGTGAAGGTGGCGGCCGCATCGGAAAACGCCATGCCATGCCGCACCAGCCCGATCGCCAGGCCGCCGATGATATTGATGAAAGTGATGAGCAGGCAGGCGATCGCATCGCCACGCACGAATTTCGCAGCACCATCCATCGCACCATAAAAGCCGCTCTCCTCTTCGAGATCGCGGCGGCGCTGGCGGGCGATCTTTTCGCTGATCATGCCGGCGGAGAGATCGGCATCGATCGCCATCTGCTTGCCGGGCATGGCATCCAGGCTGAAGCGCGCGGCAACTTCGGCGATGCGGCCAGACCCCTTGGTGATGACCATGAAATTTACCACCAGCAGGATGGCGAACAGGATCAGGCCGATCAGCACATCGCCGCCCATCAGGAAGCCGCCAAATGCCGCCACCACCTGGCCGGCGGCAGTGGGGCCCTCATTGCCATGGCTGAGAATAAGACGGGTCGTGGCGACATTGAGCGACAGCCGCAGCAGCGTGGTCAGCAGCAACAGCGTCGGAAAGCTCGTGAAATCCAAAGGCCTTTGCAGAAAAAGTGCGACCATCAGCACCAGCACCGAGGCCGTCACCGAAATCGCCAGCCCAAGATCGAGCAACATGGTCGGCAGCGGCAGCACCAGCACAGTGAGCAGAGCAGCCACCGCCAGCGCCAGCCCAACATCCGAGCCGGGTGCGTATTTGCGCAGAGTGCCGAGAAACGCGCTGTTACCCATGTTGCTGCACTCCGGTCAGGCCGCCACGCCGGCAGCGGGCGGCGGCACCGTCATTCCCTGGGCGCTGTAGTCACGCAGCTTGTTGCGCAGCGCGCGGATGGAGATACCGAGAATGGTCGCCGCATGCGTGCGGTTTCCCATCGTATGCGTCAGCGTCGAGATAATCAGCGCGCGCTCGACATCATCCATGGTGCGCCCGACGAGATTGGCCACACCGGCCTCGGCGTCCGGCGCGCGCGCGGTGCTGGCAGAAGTGATCACGGCGGTCGCGCCAGGCAACAGCGAGACCGGCTCCATCGGCTCCGTGGTAAGTTCGATCGCGGCGGCTTCGATGTCGTGTTCCAGCGCCAGCAGCACGGCGCGATGGATGGTGTTCTCCAGCTCGCGCACATTGCCCGGCCAGGAGTAGGTGGCGAGCTTGCGCAGTGCCGCCGCGCTCAAGGCACGCTCGGGCATGCCGTTCACCTCGGCGTAATGCCGCGCGTAATGGACAGCCAGTTCGGCAATATCGCCCGGGCGTTCACGTAGTGGCGGCAGTTTCAGCGCGACGACATTGAGGCGGAAATAAAGATCTTCGCGGAATCGGCCGGCCTTGATCTCGCTCTGCATGTCGCGATTGGTGGTCGCCAGGATGCGGACATTGACGCGCACCGGGCCGCTGCCGCCCAGCCGGTCAATCTCGCGCTCCTGAATGGCACGCAGCAGCTTTGCCTGCAGGCGGACATCCATTTCGCTGATTTCATCGAGCAGCAGCGTGCCGCCATCGGCCGCCTCGAACTTGCCGATGCGCCGCGCGATGGCACCCGAGAAAGCACCTTTCTCATGTCCGAACAATTCGGATTCCAGAAGGTTCTCGGGAATCGCCGCACAATTCACCGCCACAAACGCCCCCTGGGCGCGGCGCGAGCGGCGATGGATGAAGCGGGCGAGCACTTCCTTGCCGGTGCCGGATTCGCCCTGGATCAGCACCGAGGCCTCGGCTGGCGCGATCTGTTCGGCACGGCGCAGTGTCGCCAGCATGGCCGGATCGCGCGCCACCAGGGCCTGACGCTGCGCGGCGGCAGCTTCGAGAATGGCCGCGATCAGATCCGGGTCCGGCGGCAGCGGCAGGTATTCGCGCGCGCCGTCGCGGATAGCGGCCACCACCGCATCCGCATCATTGCCGACGCCACAAGCAACAACCGGAACGGTGATGCGCTCGGCGGTCATCGCGCGGATCAACCTGCCAATATCCTGCCCGATATCGCAGAGAATCACATCGGTCTGCGCATCGCAGCGCAACCGTGCAAGGGCCGCCTCGACGCCTTCCGCCTGATCAAGTTTCGCACCCCGCGAAAGAGCGATGCGGCCAGCCTGGGCGAGTTCACCCGACAGCGTGCCTATGATAAGAACGCGCATGATGCTGTCCCGCCCGGCGCTCAGTTCGCCCGATCGCCCTTGACGATTTCCGTCATGGTGATGCCGAGCCGGTTGTCGTCCACCATCACGACCTCGCCACGCGCGACGAGACGGTTATTCACATAGATATCGATTGCCTCGCCAAGTTTGCGATCCAGCTCGACCACGGCGCCACGGCCGAGTTTGAGAAGCTGGTTGACCTGCATGGTGGCGCGGCCGAGCACGGCGGAAACAGTGACTGGAATGTCGTACACCGCCTCCAGATCGCGTGCATTGCGCGGGCTGACATTCTCCGCGCCGGCATTGGGCTGTTCCGGAATTTCGTTGAGTTCGAATTCAGCCGACATGATCATGCTCCTGGCCGGCCATCTGGGCATCGGAGATGCCGGCCGGAATTGCGTGGGAAAAGACCTCAACCGCTGGCGCGGTGAGGAGGCCGTTCAGGCCAAGAATAGTGTCGATCTCTGCGCAAATGCGCCTCGCCGACCGGGTCGCCGCGCCATCCTGCCAGGTCATGTCGATATCGCCTGGGACCATTGCCTCATCGGGCTGGGCGTCAATGCTGGGCATACGCGTGGTGCGCAGTGCCTGGATCTGTGCCAGCACACCTGGCAGCACCGAGGAATGTGTGCGTAGTTGCACCGTCTGGGTCTGCGTCAATCCAGGCAGAATGGAGGCGACCATGGCGCGTGCCTCCGCCTCGCCATGGCGGACGCAGAGCGCGGGCAGGGCAGAGGCCAGGGCCGCAAGGAGTGCCCCGGCAAGTTTTTCGGCAACCGCCTCGGCCTCCCGCGCACGCTTCTCCTCTATCCCCCCGATCGCCGCCATGACGCGCCCCATCGCGTCGCGCACGCGATCCGCCGCCACTTGCTCGGCATCAGCACGGCCGGCCGCGAGGCCGATCTGATGCGCGGTCTCGCGGGCCTCTTCCAGATCGGCCAACGTAAAATTCGGTGCAATCACTTCCGGTTCCGCCGGCGATGCCGTGGTGAAAGTGTCGAACTCCTCGGCAAAGAGAACGCGCGGCACAGCACCCGGCTGCGCTGCCTGACGTCTCGGCGCCACAGCGGAAATCACCGCATCGGCGAGGGCATCCTCACTGAACTGGGCAGGCATGCGGCCGGAAGCTCCCGCACCCTGGCTGAAGATGGCGCGCGCGCTCATGCCAGCATCTCCTCATCCTTGCCTTCACTGATCTCGATCTCACCACGCGCGGCCAGGTCTTTCGCCATATTGACGACGCTGGCCTGGGCATCGTCGACATCGCGCAGCTTGACCGGGCCAAGTGCGGCGATATCGTCCTTGAGCATCTTGCCGGCGCGTTCGGAGAGATTGCGAAGGAACAGGTCGCGCAAGGCTTCCGAGGCACCCTTCAGCGCAATCGGCAGCTTGTCCTTGTCCACCGAGCGCAGCAGCACCTGCACCGCCTGGGGCGAGAGGCGTTGCAGATCGTCGAAGGTGAACATCAGCGCCTTGATCCGCTCGGCCGATTCACGGTTACGTTCCTCAAGCGCCGCCACAAAACGGGCCTCGGACTGACGGTCCAGGCTGTTGAAGATATCCGCCATCATCTCATGCGCATCGCGCCGCGAGCTGCGGGCCAGGTTGGACATGAATTCGGCGCGCAATGTGCGCTCCACACCATCGAGCACGTCTTTCGGCACGCTCTCCATCCGCAGCATGCGCATCACCACTTCCATCGCGAAACTCTCCGGCAGCAGCGTCAGCACGCGCGCCGCATGATCCGCCTTCACCTTGGACAAAACGACAGCAACAGTCTGCGGGTATTCGTTCTTCAGATAATTCGCGAGTACCGCCTCATTCACATTGCCGAGCTTGTCCCACATGGTGCGCCCAGCTGGTCCGCGAATTTCCTCCATGATCTGCATGGCACGATCGCGCGGCAGCGCCTTCTGCAACAGACGCTCAGTGCTCTCGAACGTGCCGACAAGATTGCCAGCCGCACCAAGGCTGTCAGCGAACTCCACGCAGAGGCGTTCGACCACCTCCGAGCGCACACTGCCGAGCTGCGCCATGGCGGAAGAGATTTCCTTCACCTCATCCTCGTGCATCAGCGCGAACATGCGCCCGCATTGCTCCTCGCCCAAAGCAAGCAACAGGATCGAGGCCTTTTGCGGACCGCTGAGCGAGCGGTAGTCATCATTGCGCGACATCAGCGCTGCTCCCCCTGCACCATCCAGCCACGCATGATGGTCAGCGCTTCGTCCGGATGCTTCTCGACCAGGTCGGCGATGCGACGGATCGAGGAGGCGCGAAGCTGGCCCTCCACCTGGCCAATATCGACCATCTGGTCATCGCCTCCACCCTGGCGCGACTTGCCATCGCTGCCGATCAAGGCACGGCCTCCGCCAGCTAGCCCGCGCCCAGCCTCGCCGCCCAGCACGGCCAGACCGCCGCCACCGGCAAGCGCAAATGCACCCTCCGCATCGGCATTCAGCGCCGCCGCCGACGGTGCGCCAATGCGCACCGCCATCGGACGGATCACGAACATCAGCGCTGCCAGACCGGCAATGAAGAGCAGCAGCATCTGCCCCAACCGCATCAGGTCGGATTTGTCGAGGGAAAGTCCCAGCGGACCTGTCGCACCGGGTTCGGCCGCATTGTCCTCGACAGCAAAACGCATATTGACGATCTCAACCTTGTCACCGCGCTTTTCATCGAAACCGATGGCGCTTTTCACCAGCGTGGCAATGCGCGCCATCTCATCAGCGCTGCGTTCCTTCCAGATCGCAACACCATCCGGCCCCTTCTGCTCGCTACCATCGACCAGCACGGCGAGGCTCACGCGCTTGATCTGCGGCTGATCGCGCACCAGGGTGCGAATGGTCTTGCTAATCTCGTAATTGGAGGTTTCTTCCTGCCGCTGTTCCTGCTGCCCGGCCTGGCCGGCGCCGGCATCGGCAT
>CANJOG010000181.1 GCA_947475475.1 Acetobacteraceae bacterium | reverse complement strand
GGCTTGCTCGCTTCGGATATTTCCTACGATTTCAGCCGAACCGAACTCGTGCGCTGCTCGCGGCTCGATCCTGTGCGGCTGGCGGTGCATTTTGCCGAACTTGAGGCGCGGGCGCGGGATCAATTGTTGGCGGATCATGTGCCGGACGAGGCGGTGGTGCTACGGCGCGCTGCGGATTGCCGGTATGTCGGGCAGGGGTATGAAATCCGTACGCCGGTGTTTTCCGGCGGAATTGGCGAGGATTTTGGCAAGCGGGTTGCCGCGGCGTTCCACGCCGCACATGAAAGTGAATTCGGCCGTCATTTCTCCGAGAAGGATGTGGAGATCGTCAATATTCGCGTCATCGGCGTGGGTGCATTGGGCGAGTTGCGGCCGGCTGATCTGGATGAGGGTGGGCCTGAGCCATCTGCCGCTGCGTTCAAGGGGCGCCGGCAGGTCATTTTTGAGGACGGCAAAGGCTGGAAGGCTTATGATGCCGCCTGTTATGAGCGTGCTGAATTGCGTGCCGGTAACAGGATTATCGGCCCCGCGATCATCGAGCAGACCGATTCGACGACGCCTTTGCCGCCTGGTTGGACCGCCACAGTGCATCGCGGTGGCAGCCTGATCATTCCAGTGCCCCGAGCCTGAAAGGTTCCGCCATGGATAGCGCCGCGATTGATGTGAGTATCCTGGATACCGCGAAAGGGGCTGCGCTGGACGCCGCCTTTGGTGAGGGGGGCTGGGAGTTCGGGATTGCGGTGCGCGATTTGCGCGCCGGTGTCGTGGACGGAGAGTTGCGCGCTGGTGGCAAGCGTTACACGGCGACGGCGCGCGGGGGCGATCTGATTGCCCAAGCGAGCGATGCCTTTCGGGCCTGTGCCGCGCAGGTGCTGGATCCGCAGCCGGCGGCGCTGGGCGTGGAGGAGTTTGCGTCTGACGGGATCGATCCAGTGACGCTGCGGGTGCTCGGCGGGGCGTTCAACGCCATTGCTGTGCAGATGGCGCATGTTCTCTATCGTATGTCTTATTCTTCGATCGTGCGTGAATCCGAGGATCTGGGCTGCGGTATTTTCGATGTGAACGGGCGGGAGTTGTGCGAGAGCCAGAATTCGCCGATGCATATTGGCTCGCTGCCCTTCTATATTCGTGGCTTCATGCAGCGTCTGGCTGGCGACATTCATGAAGGCGATGTGATTCTACACAATCACTCCTATGCCGGTGCCTCGCATACGCCGGATATGTGTGTGGCGGTGCCGATTTTCCATCGCGGCGTGCTGGTGGGATTCTCCGCGGCCACGGCGCATTTGCTGGATGTTGGCGGTGCGGCACCTGGCTTCAATGTCGACGTGATCGATATTTTTGCCGAAGGTAAGCTGTTCAATGCGATCAAGCTCTATGAGCGCGGCGTGAGGAACGAGCAAATCTGGCAATTCTACAAGGACAATATCCGCACGCCCGAGATGAACTGCTCCGATATCGAGGCAATGATTGCCGCGGTCAATCAGGGGCGGACGGCGTTTCTCGCATTGGTTGGGCGCTACAGCCTGGAAACGGTGATGGGGACCGCGCGCTACTGGATGGATTATGCCGAGCGTCGTCTGCGCGCGGAGATCGAGAAGATTCCCGACGGGGAGTATTACGCCGAAGGCTGGCTTGATGATGACGGCAAGAATTTCGGCAAGCCACTCAAGGTCGCCGTGACCGTGCGTGTGCGCGGCAGCGATCTGGAAATCGATCTGACTGGATCGGCGGATGAGACGCCCACGGCGTTTAATGTGCCCTTCGAGGGCGGGCTTCTGGTGGCCTGTTACTATGCCGTGCGCACATTGCTGCTGGATGAGGCGCTGCTGGAAGAATTCGTGCCGCAGAATGACGGCATGTTCCGGCCGGTGCATGTGACCGCGCCAAAGGGCAGCATCTTCAATCCTAATTTCCCGCGTGCTTGCAACAGCCGTTTCGCACAGCTTCAGCGCGTGATTGATTGCTTTATCCGGGCACTGGCGCCGGTGATGCCGGAGCGGACGACGGCCGGAAATTCGGCCGCAGTGATGGCGATTTCCTATGCCGGGTTTGACGAGGTGGCCGGGCAATACTGGATGTGCGCGGAGATCAACGAGGGCAGCTACGGTGCGCGCGCCACCAAGGATGGTTTGGATAGCGTGGATAACCTGTTGGCGAATACACGGAATGTGCCGATCGAGGAGATCGAGATGCATTATCCGCTGCGCAATGAACGCTACGAATTGCGGCCCGATGCGCCGGCGGCGGGAACCTGGCGGGGCGGCATTGGCGTGGTGCGTGCCAACCGCTTTCTGGTCGATGGATTCATGGGGGCATCAGGGGATCGACATATCCAGGCGCCCGATGGAATATTTGGCGGTGCGGATGGCTTGCCGGGGCGGCTGACGAGTAATCCTGGGACGCCGGAGGCAGTTGCGCTGCCGTCAAAAGTCACTGGCCGGCGCATGAAGGCTGGTGATGTGGTGGAATTCACTGGACCTTCGGGGGGCGGATATGGCCCGCCAACCAAGCGAATTCCGGCGCTCGTGTTGGAGGATTGGCTGGACGAATTGATCACGCTTGATCAGGCGCGCGATGTTTATGGCGTCGCGATTGATGCGGCGGCACGGCGGGTCGATGAGGCGGCGACGGCGCGGCTACGCGGCGGCTGAGAGGCCTCAGCCCGTCAGGGTTTTCTGGCAGGCGGTTCCGGCAACTCGATCTTGAAGTGGCGCGCGAGAATGTCGTGGATATTCTCATAGGCGACGCCAACGCGGTGCACGGTGAGGTTCTCCACGTCGAGCAGTGTCGAGGAGGCCGCCCAGGGGTGGTATTTCATCAGCCCGTAGTCGACGACGATATCGGCGATGGCGCGGATTTCCGGCTCTATGTCGCGCGCGTGGAATTTGGTGCCGGTGAGCGAGAGGTTGGCCGAGGAGCCGAACAGGAGATAGCCGGTCTCGAAAGACAGGCGTGTGATTTCGGCATGGAAGCGGCCGGCATTGACCAGCATGAGCAGCGTGTCGCCGGCGGTGGAGCGTTGATAGGTGTCGGGATCGAGGCGGGAGAGCATCGGATGGTCGCGCCGGCAGGGGGCGATGATGCCGAGCGGCAGATCATAATCTACCGTGATGGCCTCGACGATTTCCTTGGCCCGCGTGCCGGTGTTATGGATTTCGCGATGATGGTCGGCATTGCCGAGCATGGCGTTGAGCTTGGTGGGCGCGCGGCGCTTGGTGTCGAAGATTTTGCGCAGGGCTTGCGCTTCGCCGGCAATCAGGGAATAGCCGACATCGTTGGGCAGGATGGCGATGCCACCCGCGCGCATGATGGCGAAAGCGCGGGCAGCGTCGCCCTTGACGTTGAGCACGGTCATGGCAGGTTCCAGTCAGCTGGTTCGATCATTCGATAGCAACCGGCGCTTGGCTTCGCCAGTGGGATTGTGGCGTTGCCGAGTGGCTCGATGAGGATTGGCAGGCAGGATGATACGTCTCAGGAAAGGCAGTCGATGAAGCCCGGACAACCACGCGCGGCGCGCACTGATGCGCCTGTTTCGCCAGAGATATTGGCGGCGGATATCGACGCTCTGCTCGACACTCTTGATGCGGGTAATGTGGCGATTATCCCCACCTGCCTGACCTATGCGATTGTCGGTCATCGCGCCGATGCCGTGGCCTCGATCTTTGCCGCCAAGGCGCGCAGTTTCGATAAGCCTTGTGGATTGTTTGGCAGTCCGCAAATGTCGCGGATCGTGCATGACCTGCCGGAGGAGCGCTACCGCATGTCGGAAGTGCTCGCCTTTGAGGAGGAGTTGCCGTTTTCCATCGTGGCGCCGTTTCGGCAAGATGTACCTTTCCTCGCCAAGGTCGATCCGTTTGTGATTGCGAATGGCTCGAAGAATGGCACCATGGATATGGTGATGAGTGGCGGTCCATTTGTTGCGGCCATGGCGGCGCGTAGCCTTGAACGTGGGATCGCGGTCTTTGGCTCGTCTGCCAACCGGTCCCTGCAGGGCAGCAAATATACGCTGGCCGAGGTCGAGCCGGAAGTGCGGGCGGTGGCATCGCTGGAACTGGATTACGGCGTGTCGCGCTGGGCACATCCCGATGGGCTGTCCAGCACGATCATCGATTTTGGCGATTTCTCCGTGGTGCGCATGGGCCATCAGTTCGAGCGGATTCGTGGGGCGATGCAGCGGCGCTTTGGGGTCGCTTTGCGGTTGCCCGGTTAGGCTGGGCGGCGGTCCCTGATGACGGGGGTGGCGGGGTGCACCTGCTTGCTTTGCCACTGCTTCGCCACGCGATAGAATAGGCCAGATCGTTGGTGCCCTGGTGGGCGACTTGCCGGAGGATGTGGATTTGACTGAGGCATTCGGACCGCTGTCGGATATTCGCGTTGTCGAGATGGGGCAGCTCATCGCCGGCCCGTTCTGTGGCCAGTTGATGGCGGATTTTGGTGCGGAGGTTATCAAGATCGAGCCTCCTGGTGAGGGCGATCCGATGCGCGCCTGGGGGGCCGCCAAGACGGGCGGCAAGGCGTTGTGGTTTCCAGTGATCGGCCGCGGGAAGAAGTCTGTCACGCTCGATCTGCGTAAGCCGGAAGGCCAGGAAATCGCCCGGCAGATCATCGCCAAGGCGGATATTCTGGTCGAGAATTTCCGGCCGGGTGCGCTGGAGCGGTGGGGCTTGGGATATGATGCGCTCTCGGCCCTCAATCCGCGTCTGATCATGGTGCGGGTGTCCGGCTATGGGCAGACCGGGCCGAAAGCGAAACGAGCAGGATTTGGTTCGATCGGTGAGGCGGTTGGCGGGTTGCGCTATGTGGTCGGCGACCCGGCGACGCCGCCGAGCCGGATGGGGATTTCGATAGGGGACACGGCCGCGGCGACCTATGGCTGCCTGGGCGCGATGATGGCGCTGCATGCCAGAGAGCGCACCGGCAAGGGGCAGATCGTCGATACCGCGATCTATGAGGCTGTGCTGGCGATGATGGAAAGCATGGTGACCGAGTTTGACGTGGCCGGATTCATCCGCGAGCGCACCGGCGCCATTTTGCCGAAGATCGCGCCGTCGAATGTCTATCCGGCGAAGGACGGGATTTCGATTATCATTGGCGCCAACCAGGATTCCGTGTTTCGCCGGCTGTGCGAGGCGATGGGGCGG
>CANJOG010000180.1 GCA_947475475.1 Acetobacteraceae bacterium | reverse complement strand
GTTCCGTGCGGCCCTGCGGGCGGGCGAGCAGGACGCCACATTCTTCGAACGTCTCGCGGAGGGCGCCAATACGGAAGGCGCGCGCGGCTTCGCCGGCGGGGGCGCCTGGGCCGCAGAGATCGGGGTTGGCGGCGATGACTGAATCATCGGCCTCCAGGCTGCCACCCGGGAAAACCAGCGCGCCGGACGCGAAGTCGATCTTGTGGTGGCGCACCACGGTGAATACTTCCATGCCGCGCGCGCCATCGCGCAGCAGCAGGACGGTGGAGGCAGGGCGCGGAACGATCGACGGGTCCGGCGAATCCGATGGCTTCATGGCCAGCATGGGACGATCCTCAGGCGCGATCCTGGCGGGGAACGCATTGTGGTAAACACCCGGCAAGGAAGCCCAGGCTCCGGGTGCCGCGATTATCGGATATTAAATCTGCAATCTCAACGCCCCTCGGAACTTTCCGGGCGCGCAAGTGCCGCCAGTTCCGCGCTGATGCGGGCAAGGACCGGCTCCCAGGAGCGGTCTCCATCCTGGCGGAACAATCGGACCGACTCATACCAGGGACTGTCGGCGCGGCCGAGCAGCCAGCGCCAGTCGGGTAGATAGGGCAGCATGATCCAGCATGGCTTGCCGAGCGCGCCAGCCAGGTGGGCGATGGAGGTATCGACGCTGACCACCACATCCATCAGGCTGCACAAAGCGGCGGTGTCGGAAAAATCCCTGAGATCGTCGCCGAAGAAGCGGAGCGAGGGTGTGGCGTCAAAGGCAGCGCGGTCGTGCGCGCGGATGTCATTCTGCAGGGCGACATACTCGCAGCTGGCGGGGAGATGCGCGAGCAGTTGCGCGAGGTGCATGCTGCGTGTGTGGTCGGACTTGAAACTCGGATTGCCGCTCCAGGCGATACCGATCCGGGGCCGCGTCCTGGCACCGAGCCTGGTTTCCCAGGTGCTGATCCTGGCAGGATCGGCGTGCAGGTAAGGGCCTGCGAAGGGGATGGTCTCCAGCCTTGTTGCGAAGGCCAACGGCGCTGAGTGCAAGGCGCAGAGATAGTCGATGGCGGTGACCTCGGCGCCGGCCTCGATGATCTCGATGCTCTCGATGCCGTCTGCGAGTGTGGCGAGCAGGGGGACAAGCGGGGCAGGGGCCGCCAGAATCACCTTGGCGCCGCGTTGGGCGGCCAGTTTTGCATAGCGGCTGAACATGATCGTATCGCCAAGACCCTGCTCGCTGTAGAGCAGCAGTGTCTTGCCGGTAAGGTCGTGGCACAGCCAGCCGGGCTCGATGACAGTATGCTCGGTCTGTGCGGCGACGGAGAGTTTGCGCCGCCATTCATGCAGCTTCCAGCCGCGGTCGAAATCTCCGGTCAGCAGCAACACCAGCGATTGATGGAAATAGGCGTCGGCATAATCGGGCCTGAAGGTGATGGCGCGGTCGAAACTGGCCATGGCGGCATCGAACTCATGGAGGTCCTGCAAGGCCAGGCCGCGATTGTTATAGACCATCGCCTCGCCGGGATTGACCCTGATGGCGGCATTGAAAAGCTTGACGGCACGGGACGGGTCACCGCGCCGGAGCGCGATCAGGCCACTGATATGCAGCGCGTCCAACTCCCGCGCCTCGATGGCAAGGACGGCGTCGCAGCAGGACTGGGCTGCATCGAGCTTGCCATCCGCGAGAAGGCTGAGCGCGTCGCGCAGCCTCTCGGCACTGCGCGCGGCGGGGCGTTTGCCCGGCGCGGGCTTACCGGAGGCGGGAGGGGGGCCGCGCATTCAGCGCACCAGTCTTGGCAGGCTCAGATCGTCGCGTGACGGATGCTCGCCTGGGCGAGTAAGGCCATCGCGCGGCGGCGCTCTCATCAGCGCCCGTGGCAGTGCTTGTATTTCTTGCCCGAACCGCAGGGGCAGGCGGCGTTGCGCGGGGTGGCGCGCCAGGTGGCCGGATCGTTCGGATCGATCTCGCCCCCGGACAGTCCGCCGGCGCCGAGCGTGACCGCGGCGGGTTCGAGCAGTGACATGCCCATATTCGGATCGGGATGCTGTTCGAGCATCGTGGCGCCATAGCTGGGCTGGAAATCGGGTTCCGGCGGCGCCTCGGCGCTGACTTCGACCCGCGACATCAGCAGCGTCACGCGTTCCTTGAGATCGTCGAGCATGGCGTTGAACAGCGCGAAGGCTTCGGACTTGTATTCGTTCAGCGGGTCCTTCTGGCCATAGGCGCGCAGGCCGATGCCCTGGCGCAGATGGTCGAGATTGAGCAGATGCTCCTTCCACACCGCATCCAGCGTCTGCAGCAGGATGGATTTCTCGACATAGCGCATCAGCTCGGGGCCGAAATTCGCCGCCTTGGCGGCCATCATTTCCGCACCGGCTTTTTCAAGACGCTCGCGAATTTTGGTCTCGTCGATGCCTTCCTCGCGGCCCCAATCCTCGATTGGTAGATCGAGATTGAGGAATTTGCGGACATCCTCGGCCAGCGCCGCCGTTGCCCATTGCTCGGCATAGGCGCGTTCGGGAATACGGTGATCGACGGCGGCGGAGATCACCTCGTCGCGCATTTCGTGCACGGCGTTGGAGACATCGTCGCTGCGCATGAATTCGCGGCGCTGGGCATAGACCTCGCGGCGTTGCGAATTCATCACGTCGTCGTATTTCAGCAGGTTCTTGCGCGTGTCGAAATTGCGCGCCTCGACCTTTTTCTGCGCTTTCTCCAGCGCCTTGTTGATCCAGGGATGCACGATGGCCTCGCCATCCTTCAGGCCGAGCTTTTGCAGCATCCCGCCCATCCGGTCCGAGCCGAAGATGCGCATCAGATCGTCTTCCAGCGAGAGGAAGAAGCGCGAGGCGCCGGGATCGCCCTGGCGGCCGGAGCGGCCGCGCAGCTGATTGTCGATGCGGCGGCTTTCATGGCGTTCGGTGCCGATGACGAACAGGCCGCCGGCGGCTTTCACCTCGTCATGCCCGCGCGCGATCTCGGCGCGGATTTCGGCCTCGCGCGCGGCACGGGCGGCCTCGTCGGTGATGCCCTCGAGATCCTTCTTCAGCCGCATGTCCAGATTGCCGCCGAGTTTGATGTCGGTGCCGCGGCCGGCCATGTTGGTCGCGATCGTCACCGCACCCGGCGCGCCGGCATCGGCGATGATCTCGGCTTCCTGCTCGTGGAAGCGCGCATTCAGCACGGCATGCGGGATCTTGCGCTTCTGCAGGATGTCGGCGATCAGCTCGCTCTTCTCGATGCTTGTCGTGCCGACCAGGACCGGCTGCTTGCGGGCGCGGCATTCCTCGATCAGCTTGACGACCGCGTCGTATTTCTCTGTCGCCGAGCGATAGACCTCGTCATCGCTGTCCTTGCGGGTGACGGCGACGTTGGTGGGGATTTCGACCACATCCAGCTTGTAGATTTCAGCGAATTCGTCCGCCTCGGTCATCGCCGTGCCGGTCATGCCGCCGAGCTTGGGGAAGAGACGGAAATAATTCTGGAAAGTGATCGATGCCAGCGTCTGGTTTTCCTGCTGGACGGTGACGTCTTCCTTGGCTTCCAGTGCCTGGTGCAGCCCGTCCGAATAACGGCGGCCTTCCATCATGCGGCCGGTGAATTCGTCGATGATGACAATCTTGTCGTCGCGCACGATGTAATCGACATCGCGGGTGAACAGCGTCTGCGCCCGCAGCGACATGGTGACGTGATGCACCACCGAGATGTTGAAGACATCGTAGAGATTGCCTTCGGTGATGATGCCGGCCGCGCGCAGCATGTCCTCGACGCGTTCAGACCCGGCTTCGGTCATTGAGACGGATTTGAACTTCTCGTCCTTGTCGTAGGTGGAGGCATCCTTGACCAGCTCAAGAACGACTTCGTTGACGCTGCGGTAGAGGGCGGAGGAATCCTCGGCCGGGCCGGAGATGATGAGCGGGGTGCGCGCCTCGTCGATCAGGATGGAGTCCACCTCATCGACGATGCCGTAGAAGAAGTCGCGCTGGACCATGTCCTCCAGGCGATACTTCATATTGTCGCGCAGATAGTCGAAGCCGAATTCGTTGTTGGTGCCGTAGGTGATATCGGCGGCATAGGCGGCCTGGCGCTCATGGTCCATCAGCCCGTGCACGATCACGCCGGTGGTCAGGCCGAGATAGGAGTAGAGCTGGCCCATCCATTCGGAGTCGCGCTTGGCGAGGTAGTCATTCACGGTGACGACATGCACGCCCTTGCCGGCCAGTGCATTGAGATAGACGGGCAGGGTGGCGACCAGGGTCTTGCCCTCGCCGGTCTTCATCTCGGCGATCTTGCCGTCATGCAGGACCATGCCGCCAATCAACTGCACGTCGAAATGGCGCATGCCGAGCGCGCGTTTGGAGCCCTCGCGCACGGTCGCGAAGGCCTCGGGCAGCAGCTCGTCGAGCGTGGCGCCATTGGCGATACGCTCACGGAATTCGGCTGTCTTGCCGCGCAGCGCCTCGTCGGAGAGGGCGGCGAAGCTGGGTTCCAGCGCATTGATCTGCGGCACCCGGCGCTGATAGCCGCGGAGTGTGCGGTCGTTGCTGTTCCCGAAGATGGCGCGCGCGAGCGAAGAGAGCATTGAAGGCCTTTGCGTGGCGGCCCTCCCTCCGGCGATGGCTGGTCCATCGGCAACCCGAGGGCGGGCGGTAGGGGCGAGCGGAATTCCGGCGTGACCCTGCGCCAGTGCCCATGGGGCCTGGTTTCTGGTCAGGGCTCAGATAGGACCCAACCCCCGCCGGGTCAACGGATCGGGGCTGTTTCAGCTGAACTGCATTGCTTTGTAATATACATGCGTGCCCTGCCCGGTTGTGAGGGGCGGCCAGTTCGGCCATGATTGCTCATTCCCATTCGAGGTTCCGATGCGCTTTGCCCTTTCCCTGCGTGCCGCCCTGCTGGTGGCCGCGGCGACTATCCCGGCCCTGACCGCGCTGCCTGTCCTGGCCCAGACCGCACCTGTTGCTCCGCCGGCCGCCGCTGCCGCGGCCCAGGACCCGGTTGTGGCCAAGGTGAATGGCCAGGAAATCCGCATGTCCGACCTCCAGGAGGCGGCGCAGGATATCCCTCCGCAGGCGCGCAACATACCGCAGCAGATGCTGCTGCCGATGCTGATCGACCAGGTGATCGATCGCAAGGCCGCGGCCATTGCCGCCACCCAGCAGGCGCTGGACAAGGATGTGGGCGTGAT
>CANJOG010000179.1 GCA_947475475.1 Acetobacteraceae bacterium | reverse complement strand
CATGCTGCATGGAGCCCCGCTGGTGCTTTCCGTGCTGGGCGACCTGCGCGCCGCCGCCGCCACCTGTATTGCCATTGTCGGCGCCCGCAACGCCTCGGCCGCCGGGTCGCGCATGGCCGAACAGCTTAGCACCGCCATCGCCGATGCTGGCATGAGTGTCGTCTCAGGCCTGGCGCGCGGCATCGACGCCGCCGCCCATCGTGGCGCGTTGCTGGTGCCAGGCGGGCGCACCATCGCCGCCATTGCGGGGGGACTCGACCGCCCCTACCCGCCGGAAAACATCGAACTTCAGGCCAGTATCGCCGAACAGGGCGGGCTGGTGATCGCCGAGGCGCCGCTCGGCACCGCCCCACAGGCGCGGCATTTCCCGCGCCGCAACCGGATCATTGCTGGCCTCTCCATCGGCATCGTCGCCATCGAGGCGGCGCGCAAATCCGGCGCGCTGATCACCATCCGCCACGGCCAGGAGGCCGGGCGGGAAATATTCGCAGTGCCCGGCTCGCCGCTCGATCCGCGCTGCGAAGGCTCGAACGACCTGCTGCGCCAGGGCGCGCATCTGACCGAGCGGGTGGAGGATATTCTCGACAACCTGCCGCCCAGCCCCGATGCGGTCGGATTGCTGCGAGACCCGCTCTTTGCCTATGCCAAACGTGAGCGGGAGGCGCGACAGGAACGCGTTGACCCGGCCAACGCCCACCAAAATCCACCTCCACCGCCGGTAATTCATGCCGGAGGCCCGCTCGAAGCACGCTCCCGCCTGCTCGAACTGCTCGGGCCGTCGCCGTGCTCTGTTGACGATCTCATCAGGCGCTGCCAGTTCTCCGCCTCCGCCGTGATGGCGGCGCTGCTGGAATTGGAGGTTGCGGGCCGGGTGAGCCTGCTTCCGGGCAATCTGGCCGCGCTGGCACCGGCGGAATGAACTACGGGACGGGGCGTCGGATGCACGCCCACCCGCCGGCAAGCCGACCGGGAGCCGATGAGCGGCCCGGAGATTCTGCGTAAGGACCACATGACCGACGTCGTCGTCGTCGAATCGCCTGCCAAGGCAAAGACCATCAACAAGTATCTTGGCAGCGGTTACACCGTTCTCGCCAGCTTCGGCCATGTGCGCGACCTGCCGCCCAAGGATGGCAGCGTGCGGCCGGAGCAGGATTTCGCCATGGACTGGCAGGCCGATGAGCGCGGCGCCAAGCATGTCGCCCTGATCGCCCGCGCGCTGAAGGGGGCCAAGCGCCTCTATCTCGCCACCGATCCGGATCGCGAGGGCGAGGCGATTTCCTGGCATGTGCGCAATATGCTGGAGGAGCAGAAGGCGCTCCGCGGCGTCGATGTGCAGCGCATCACCTTCAACGAAATCACCAAGTCCGCTGTGCAATACGCGATCGCGCATCCGCGCGAGCTGGATACGCCGCTGATCGAGGCCTATCTGGCCCGCCGCGCGCTGGATTATCTGGTGGGCTTCACCCTCTCGCCGGTGCTCTGGCGCAAACTGCCGGGCAGCCGCAGCGCCGGGCGCGTGCAATCCGTGGCGCTGCGCCTGATCTGCGAGCGTGAGGCCGAGATCGAGGCCTTCAAGCCGCGCGAATACTGGACCGTCGAGGCGCATTTCCTCACCCCCGCCGGCGCGCCCTTTACCGCCCGGCTGAGCCACCTCAACGGCAAGAAGCTCGACCAGTTCGACATCAATACCGAGGCTGCCGCGCTGGCGGCGAAGAAGGCTGTCGAGGCCGGCAAATTCTCGGTCGGCTCGGTCGAGCGCCGCCGGGTCAAGCGCCATCCCTACCCGCCTTTCACTACCTCGACCCTGCAGCAGGAAGGCAGCCGCAAGCTCGGCATGAGCGCGCAGCAGATCATGCGCACCGCCCAGCAGCTTTACGAAGGTGTCGATGTCGGCGGCGAGAGTGTCGGCCTGATCACCTATATGCGAACCGATGGCGTGACGATGGCGCGCGAGGCCATCACCGCCATTCGCGATCATGTGAAAACCGAATTCGGCGATAACTACCTGCCCGGCGCGCCGCGCGAATATACGTCCAAGCAGAAGAACGCCCAGGAAGCCCATGAGGCGATCCGCCCCACCGATGTGGAGCGCGCGCCGGACGAGGTGGCCCGCTATCTCAGCCACGACCAGAAGCGGCTTTATGAGCTGATCTGGAAGCGGGCCGTCGCCTCGCAGATGCAATCGGCCGAGATGGACCAGGTTGCCGTGGACATCACCGATGGGCCCAAAGGTTCAGCGGGGGGCGTGACGCTGCGCGCCAATGGCTCGATCATCGCCTTTGACGGTTTCCTGCGTCTGTATCGTGAAGATCGCGACGATCCGAGCGAGGAAGACGAAAGCCGGATGCTGCCGCCCATGCGCGAGGCCGATCCGCTCAAGCTCGCCCCGCGCGGGGCCATCGCCGCCAAGGACGAAGGCGCGCCGAAGGACCCGGTGCTCGCCGCCCAGCATTTCACCCAGCCGCCGCCGCGCTTTACCGAAGCGAGCCTGGTGAAGAAGATGGAAGAGCTCGGCATTGGCCGGCCCTCCACCTATGCCTCGATCCTCTCCGTGCTGCGCGACCGTCTCTATGTCCGCATGGATGGCCGCCGCTTTGTGCCGGAAGATCGTGGCCGGCTGGTCACCGCCTTCCTGACCAGCTTCTTCGAGAAATATGTCGATACCGGCTTCACCGCCGGGCTGGAGGACCAGCTCGACGAAATCTCCGGCGGCAGGGCAAGCTGGCGCGCGGTGATGCATGCCTTCTGGGACGATTTCTCGAAGGCCGTCGAGCAGACCAAGGATCTCAAGATCAGCGACGTGATCAACGCGCTGGATGAGGATCTCGGCCCCCACTTCTTCCCCACCCCGGAAGATGGCTCGGACCCGCGTGTCTGCCGCGCCTGCGGCACTGGCAGGCTCGGCCTGCGGCTTGGCCGCTATGGCAGCTTCATCGGCTGCTCAAACTACCCGGCCTGCTCGTTTACCCGCCGCCTCGGCATCGATGGTGGCGAGGAAGGCGGCGAGACGCTGAAGGACGGCATGCGCGAGCTTGGCCGCCATCCCGAGACCGGCGAGGCTATCACTGTCCGCCGTGGCCCCTACGGCCTGTATGTCCAGCAGGGCGAAGCCGCCCCCGCCGAGGAAGCGCCAGCCGCCGAAGCTGGCGATGCCAAGGCCGATACCAAGGGCAAGAAAGCCAAGAAGCCAGCCGCGCCAAAGCCCCGCCGCACCTCCCTGCCACGTGGCATGGAAGGCGAGACCATGACGCTGGAACAGGCGATCGGCCTGCTCGGCCTGCCGCGCACCATTGGCCCGCATCCCGAGACCGGCGAGCGGATGGAAGCCGGCATCGGCCGCTTCGGCCCCTATATCAAAATGGGTAGCGTGTTCGCCTCGCTCGATAAGGATGACGACGTGCTCACTGTCGGTTCCAACCGGGCCGTCGATGTGCTGGCCAAGAAACTCGCCAGCGTGCGCCAGATCGGTACGCATCCGGGCGATAAGGAAGCCGTCATGGTGCGCAAGGGGCGGTTCGGCCCCTATGTCCAGCACGGCCAGAAAGTCGCCAACCTGCCGCGCAACGTGACGATGGATGACATCACGCTGAGCGAGGCGGTGGCGCTGCTCGCCGAAAAGGGCAAGGACCTCAAGCCCAGGGGCGGCAAAGCCGGCGGCAAGGGCGGGACAAAGGGTGGCGCCAAGCGCGCCGCTCCGGCCCGCCGGGCTGCCGCGCCTGCTGCTGCAGAACCGAAGGCCGCCGCGCCGAGGAAGGCCGCAGCCAAACCGGCTGCCAAGGCAAAGCCGGCTGCCAAACCCGCCGCCAAGGCCGCGACAAAGCCTGTCCAGGCGAAGGCGACGGCAGCCAAGGCGGGCCCAGCCAAGAAGCCCGCCGCGAAAAAGCCCGCCGCCAGCAAGGCACGCTGAGATGGCCGGGCCGAAGCGCGGCCCGTCCTCACGCCGCCCGAAGCCGGGCGCGGGTCATGACGCCAGTGACGCTAGCGAGGCACCAAGAAAGCCAACCGGCTTCCTGCCCTCGCGCGAGGAAGTCCGCCGCTTCATCGCCGACAGCACCGGCCGTGTCGGCAAGCGGGAGATCACCCGCGCCTTCGGCCTCGGCCCCGAGCACCGGCACGATCTGCGTGCCCTGCTGCGCGAGCTAGAAGGCGGAAATGAGATCGATCCAGCCGGCGCGCGGCGTTTTCGTGAGCATGGCCGCCTGCCCGAGACCTTCGTCGTCCAGGTCACCGGCACCGATAATGACGGCGAGGCCATCGCCCGCCCGGTCAACTGGAAAGAGGCCGGGCCTGCTCCCATTATTTTCATGGCGCCGGAAAAGCGCGGCCTGCCCGCCCTTGCCCCCGGCGAGCGCGTGCTGGCCCGCCTCAAGCCGATCGGACCGACCAAATACGAAGGCCGCACCATCAAGCGGTTTTCCGAAAGCCCTGGCCGCATCGTCGGCATTTTCCATCCGGGCACACCTGGCCAGCCCGGCCGCATCGTTCCGACTGATCGCCGCGCCAAATCGGAATGGACCGTCCCGCATGGCGAGGAAGGCGGCGCCGAGCGGGGCGAAATCGTGCTCGCCGCCCCCCTGCCCGCCGCCGGCTGGGGTCTCAAGCCCGCCCGCATCACCGAGCGTCTCGGCCAGGCGGGAGATGGCCGCGCGGTCTCGCTGATCGTCATTGCCAGCCATGATATCCCGACCGTCTTCACCGATGCGGCGCTCGACGAGGCCAAACGCGCGCGCGCCACGCCGCTGGGCAATCGCACCGATCTGCGCGATGTGGCACTGGTCACCATCGATGGCGAGGATGCCCGCGATTTCGACGATGCGGTGTTCGCTGAAAAGAACGGCGACGGTTTCCGCCTGATCGTCGCCATTGCCGATGTGGCGCATTACGTCCGCCCGGACTCCCCGCTCGATCGCGACGCCCGCAAGCGCGGCAATTCCTGCTATTTCCCCGACCGCGTCGTGCCGATGCTGCCCGAGGCGCTGTCGAATGGCTGGTGCAGCCTGCGCCCGGATGAGGAGCGCGGCTGCCTTTATGTCGAGATGCAGGTCGATGCCGAGGGGCGCAAACAATCCCACCGTTTCGGCCGCGGCCTGATGAAAAGTGCGGCACGCCTCACCTACACCCAGGTGCAGGAAGCGCATGATGCGGGCAATGATCTCGGCCTGCCGGACGGCCAGCTCGGCAAT
>CANJOG010000178.1 GCA_947475475.1 Acetobacteraceae bacterium | reverse complement strand
CCATTGGATTTGCCAAAGATCACATAGGAGCGCCCGGCGGAGGCGCCGGCGGTGGGATCGCTCTCGCTGGCGCCGACAATCAGATCGGCAAGCCCGTCGCCATTCACATCCCCTGCCCCGGCAACGCTGATACCGGCGAAATCACCCGCCCCCTGGCCGGCAATGGCAAAACCACCCGTGCCGCTGGCGACGGCAGTGAGATTGACGGCAGTGACAGTGCTTTTGCCGAACACCACATAGGCGCGGCCGGCATTGGCACCGGCCGTCGGGTCGCTTTTGTTGGCGCCGACGATCAGGTCGGAAATGCCATCGCCATTGACGTCGCCCGCGCCGGCGACGCTGATGCCACTGCCATCGCTGGCGACCTGGCCATTGATGACAAAGCCACCCGTGCCGGCGGCGATGTCGGAAAGATTGACGGCAGTGGCAGTCGTTTTGCCAAACACCACATAGGAGCGTCCGGCATTGGCGCCGGCGGCCGGATCGGCGTTGATGGCGCCGATGATCAGATCGGCCAGCCCATCCCCATTCAAATCGCCGGCGGCGGCAACGCTCGTGCCGGCATTATCGCCCGCCGCCTGGCCGTTGATGGCGAATCCGCCCGTGCCGGACGCAATGGCGGAGAGATCGGCCTGCGTAGTCCCGGCCTTGCCGAAGACGACATACGCACGCCCGGCATTGGCCCCGGCAGTGGGGTCACTGGACGAGGCGCCGATGATGAGGTCTCCGAAGCCGTCGCCATTCACATCGCCGGCGCCGGCGACGCTGATGCCAGAAAGATCGCCGGCCGACTGGCCATTGATGACGAAGCCGCCCACGCCGGAGGCGATCACGGCGAGTTGGACGCTCACCTGTTTGACGGTGATGCCGACGCTGTCTGTGTCGGTCTGCGCACTACCGCCGGTATTGCCACCATCATTGGTGACCAGCGTAAGTGTGTCGGCGCCGTTGAAGGCGGCATCGGGGTGGTAGGTGAGATTGCCGGAAGCGGCGAGTGCGGCGTCGATCGCGGCCTGGCTGCCGGTCAGCACGAGCGTGGCGGTTCCACTGCCGCTCACGCCCGCGCTGCCAGGTGCTGCGAGGCTCAGCGTGCCGTGCAGGACGCTGAGCGTGGCGGTGATGGCGGCACTGCCGGCGTCGATATCGGCGACGGAGATGCCGGTGATGGCAAGATCGCTGTCCTCGGCAACGGTCATGGCCGATGGCAGCGTGTTCACCGGCGCGTCATTTACCGGAGTGACGGTGATGTCGAGCGTATCGGCGTCGTTTAATCCGTTACCGCTCAGTGTGATCATGCTGATTGCGTCAGCACCGTTCACATTCGTGTCGGGATGGTAAGTAAGATTATGCGCGGCGGCGAGGGTCGCGTTTATCTGGGCGATGGTGCCAGTGAGCGTGAGTGTTCCCGTTCCGCTGCCGGAGATTGCGGCACCACCGGACGAACTAGCGGCCAGCGTGCCATGCGCCACGGACAGGGTCGTGGTGAAGCCAGCCCCGCTGCCATCCGGGTCGGTGACGGAGAAACCGGATAAGTCGCGCGCGGTATCCTCGGCGGTGGTCAGCGTGGCTGGCAGGTGGTTGACCGGCGCATCGGCGACCGCGGTGATGGTGAGCGTGACGGTGGCGGCATTGCCGGTGGCGATTCCGTCGGAGGCGGCATAGGTGAAGCTGTGCGCGCCGTTATAGTTGGCATCGGGCGTGTAGCTGAATCCGCCATTCGGATTCAGGCTCAGAGCGCCATGCGCGGGGCCGGTCAGCAGGATCGCGGTGAGCCCCGTGCCCTCCGCGTCGCTGTCATTGTCGAGCACTCCAATGGACGCAATGGTGAGCGCGGTATCCTCGCCGGTCGTGTACTGGTCGGCAGCTGTGACGGGCGTGTCATTGATGCCCAGGATGGTCACCGTGATCGCTTGGCTGGCCGAGGTGTCGTTGGAGAGGACGAGAAAAGTCTCGGTCACGCTTTGCCCGGCGCCGAGGGACTGGATGGCCTGCTGGGCATTGGCGGCGCTGTAGCTCCAGTGCCCGTCAGCCGAGAGGGTGAAGCTGCCAAAGGCACCAGCACGGCTGGAAACCGCCACGAAACTCGCCTGACCGGCATCCGCATCGGTGATGCTGAGCGTGCCAGCGGCGGAAATCCGGCCAGCAACGACGCCGCTGTCCTCGGTCAGCGTGGCACCGGACGTGCCGCCGATTGTCGCAAGATCGTTGCTGCCGACGAGGGTGATGCTGACATCGCGGCAGGCCGGGGCGGCGTTTCCATCGTCCAGAGTGAGCCGGTAGGTCTGCACGCGCGTCTGCCCGGCGGCCATGAAATCGAGCGCCTGGTCCGCCACCGCAAAGCTCCAGCTCATCGTGCCGCTGCCACTGGCCTCACTGAACGACGGGGTGAAGGCGCCGAGATAGGAGGTGCCGGCCGGGGTGACGCTGAGCGTGTGCGCGTCGGTGGTATCGGCGTCGGTGAAGGCGATGCTGGCGCTAGCGGCAAGTGATGTGGCCGCGCCGGTCAGGGCGGTAAGCTCGTGCAGCGTAGTGGTATCGCTGCCGGTGGCGAGCACCGCGCGGGAATTGACGCCCAAGAGATCTGATGCGGTGAGTACTGGCGCACCGAGCAACTGGAATTTCAGATCGGCAGCGCCATCGCCCGTCGTGTCGGCATAGAGATAGTCCATGCCGGCATCCCGCGCCGTCCAGGCGGCGTGCTGATGGGTGGTATCGGCCTGCCCGGACGTGGCGTCGGAGCCGGACTGGGCGAGCCAGAGCAGTCTGGTCGGCCCGGCTCCGGACAGTGAGCGGTTCAGGATCGAGAGGTCGATCAGATCCGTACCATGGGTGAAATCGGTGATTACATCCCACGGCCCGGTCCAGGAAAGCCCGCTGGTATAGGCCAGGGTTCCGGATGCGGTTGGCGCGTAGAGGGAGTCCGATCCGCCCCGGATGACGAAGCGGTCAGCACCCGCGCCACCGGTCAGGAGATCGCCGCCAGTACCGCCGGTGAGCATATCCGCACCGGCACCACCGGTCAGGCGATCCGCGCCAGCTCCGCCAGACAGGGTCGCGTTGCCGGTGCCATAAACAATGAGCGTATCGGCGCCGTTGCCACCGGTGAAAGTGTAACGGCCATTGCCGTAGCCGCCGATGGTGATGCCGGCATTGTGACCGATGATGACGTCGTCGGTATTGTCGTAGTCGCAGACAATGCGGATCGTCACTGTCTGGATCAGCGTGGAATAAGCGGAACTGGCGCCGGTCAGAGTCTCGGTCTGATCGCTGCCCAGCCGGATCGTCGCGCCGGATTTCGCATCCCGCGAGGTGGTGTAGGTGACTGCCATTTTGCGCATGCTCCCTGCCATGGGTCTGACCCATGGGTGTCTCGTCGGGGCAAGCATGACGCAGGGATGGTTAACGCCGGCTTTCCGGCGCGGCGTTTCGTGCAGGCATCAGAAAATGGCGCTCAGAAAAAGTGACGGCGCGGGAAGACCGCGCCGTTGGCAAGCCATCGAGGATGGGGGGGGCCGCTGCCGCACCGGCCCTAGTCATAGGGCCGGTGCGGCGTGCAGATCAGGCCAAGTGCCGGCTCAGTGCACGGTCTCGGATTCGCGCTCGCCTTCCGGCCCTTCGCTATCGTCAGGTTTGTCGGCCTCGTCCGGCTTGGGTGAAGCAGGGGCAGAGGCTTCGATGTATTCGAAGTCGAGCTTGTCGTCCTTCATCGTCACCTTGACGGAGCCGCCGCGTACCAGCTTGCCGAAGAGAAGTTCCTCGGCCAGCGGCTTCTTGATGTGCTCCTGGATGACACGCGCCAGCGGGCGGGCGCCGTAGAGCTTGTCGTAGCCACGCTCGGCCAGCCATTCCTTCGCCGCCGAGGAGAGTTCGATCGTCACGTTGCGGTCGGCGAGCTGTGCCTCAAGCTGCATGACGAACTTCTCGACGACGCGGCCGACGATCTCCTGCGTCAGCCCGGCAAAACCGATGATGGAGTCAAGGCGATTGCGGAATTCGGGGGTGAACATCCGCTTGATCGCTTCTTCGTCCTCACCCACGCGGGTTTCGCGTTCGAAGCCGATGGAGGCCTTGGCCAGATCGGCAGCGCCCGCATTGGTCGTCATAATCAGGATGACGTTGCGGAAATCGACAGTCTTGCCGTTATGGTCTGTCAGTTTGCCGTGATCCATGACCTGCAGCAGGATGTTGTAGAGATCCTGATGCGCCTTCTCGATTTCATCGAGCAGCAGCACAGCATGCGGATGCTGATCCACCGAGTCGGTCAGCAAGCCGCCCTGGTCGAAGCCGACATAACCAGGCGGCGCACCGATCAGGCGGGAGACGGAGTGGCGCTCCATATATTCGGACATGTCGAAGCGGATCAGCTCGATGCCGAGCGTCGAGGCAAGCTGCTTGGCAACCTCGGTCTTGCCGACGCCGGTCGGGCCGCTGAACAGGTAATTGCCGATCGGCTTTTCCGCATCGCGCAGCCCGGCGCGTGACAGCTTGATCGCCGCCGAGAGCGCCTCGATTGCTTTGTCCTGGCCGAATACCATGCTCTTGAGGTCGCGTTCGAGATTGCGCAGCGTCTCCTTGTCATCGGCGGAGACCGACTTGGGGGGAATGCGCGCGATCTTGGCGACCACCTCTTCGACATCCTTGAGCGTAACCGTCTTCCGCCGCTTATTCTCCGGCAGCAGCATGCGGCTGGCGCCAACTTCGTCGATCACGTCGATCGCCTTGTCGGGCAGCGTGCGGTCATGGATGTACTTGACTGACAGTTCCACCGCGGCGCGGATCGCTTCTTCGGTGTAGCGGACCTTGTGGTGCTTTTCGTAATTGGTCTTGAGCCCGCGCAGGATCTTCACCGCATCTTCGATCGTCGGCTCATTGACGTCGATCTTCTGGAAGCGGCGGACCAGAGCACGGTCCTTTTCGAAGTAGTTGCGGAATTCCTTATACGTGGTGCTGCCAATGCAGCGCATCGTGCCCGAGGCGAGCGCCGGCTTGAGCAGGTTGGACGCATCCATCGCCCCGCCGCTGGTCGCCCCCGCGCCGATGACGGTGTGGATTTCGTCGATGAACAGCACCGCGCCAGGTTGGGCCTCAAGCTCTGTGACGACAGCCTTCAGCCGCTCCTCGAAATCGCCGCGATAGCGCGTGCCTGCCAGCAGCGCGCCCATGTCGAGCGCGAAGATGGTGGATTTGG
>CANJOG010000177.1 GCA_947475475.1 Acetobacteraceae bacterium | reverse complement strand
GAAGCGGCTCAGCGGCGTCTCCCCGACCGTTTGCAATACCTCGATCTTGCCGCCGCCCGGATAGTCCAGAATCAGCGTGCGCAGCCCGGCACGGTCATTCGTTCCCCCGCCCACCAGCTCGGCGCCGAGAATATCAACAAAAAGCGGCGCGGCTTTCTCAAGATCATGCACGGCGATGCCGACATGATCGAATTTGGGGAGCTTCTTGGCGTGTGTGTCCCGGTCCGCATTGCCAAGCTGAGCGAGAGCGGCCTGCACTTGCACCAGAATGGATGCCAGGCCAGAGGCGATGCCCGCAGACTGCGGCGCCGCGGCAATCTGCTCGGTCATTCCTGTGGCGAGCGCGCCAATCTGCCGCAATCGTGCCGCGACCTCATCGTTTCGGCCGGGCATATCTTTCTCCCTGGCGTGGTCATGTCCGCCTCGTCTTGATTGGCAGCGTCCGCCAATATGATTTGTAAGTAAAGGTCCCGCGGTGGAACTCCTGCCCGTCCATCAAACCGGCAGCGCCCCACCCGTCACCCCAAAAGCGCCCCGGCCAGCGCGCCGCTGGTGCAGGTGGCGAGCGTGCCGGAGAGGATGCTGCGCCAGCCGAGTGAGACGATTTCCGCCTGGCGCTGTGGTGCCATGGTGCTGAGCCCGCCGATGAGGATACCGAGGCTGCCAAAGTTGGCGAAGCCGCAGAGTGCATAAGTGAGGATGACGCGACTGCGGGGCGAGAGGGCGTCGGCGGGTAGTTTCGAGAAATCGAGATAGGCGACGAATTCGTTCAGCACCGTCTTGGTGGCCATGAGCATCGCGGCGGTGGGTGTTTCGGCCCAGGGCACACCCACTAGCCACATGATGGGCCGGAAGGGCAGGGCGGCGATGCGTTGCAGCGTGATGACTCCGCCCCAGTCCGGAAGCAGCGCGAGCGCCATATTAGCGAGCGCCACAAGGGCGACGGTGACCAGCAGCACGGCGACGATGGCGGCGAGGATGGGAATGCCGTCCAGCGTGCCCCGCACCAGCGCGTCGAGCGCGCTGTGGGGCTGGTGATCGAGGGTGAGGCGGCCCTCGTCACGCTCACCGGCATCGAAAGGAACCATCAGGGCGGCGATGGCGAGGCCGGCCGGTGTGCTGATGATCGAGGCGATGAGGATATTGCCGAGCGCGTTGGGAATGATCGGGTCGAGGAAGGAGGCGTAGATGATCATGACGGTGCCGGCGACGCCGGCCATGCCGCACGTCATCAGCGCAAAGAGTTCGCCGCGTTGCATACGGGCGAGATAGGGGCGCACCAGCAGGGGCGATTCGATCATGCCGACAAAGACGTGCACGGCCGCCCCCAGCGCTAGCGGCCCGTTGATGCCCATGGTCCGCCGCAGCAGCCAGGCGAAGGCGCCGGTGATGCGTTGCAGGACGCCCCAGTAGAACAACAGCGAAGCCAGCGCGCTGATGGTGAGCACGAGCGGCAAGGCCTGGAAGGCGAGAATGAAGCTGGCGCCGGGACGTGTTTCGGTAAAAGCCGGTGCTCCACCGCCGAGATAGCCAAAGACGAATTGCGTGCCGGCCAGTGTGGCGTGATGCAGCGCGCTGGCCGCGTCATTCAGCCAGAACATTGCCCGCGCCGATCCGGGCACGCCGATCAGCAACAGGGCAAAGAGGAGTTGCAGCGCCACGCCACCAATCACCGTGCGCCAGGGGATGCGCTTACGATTCTCGCTGCACAGATAAGCGATGCCAAGCAGGACGGCGATGCCGAGTGCGGCGTGCAGCATGTTGGCGGACCTTGCGCGGTGGCGGACGCGCCAGCTTGGCCGAGCGGCGCGCGTCGCGGCAAGCGCGGTCCTGTCAGCGCGTGCCGAACAGAGCCCGTGCCGAGGCCAGCACCTTGGCCTGATAGGCCTGGTTCCGTGCCGGCGTATGCGAATGGTAATAGCCGATGGCCAGCATCACATCGCCGCGCGCCTCGTTCAGATAGGTGCGCAAAATGGCGGCGGCGGCGTGGATATTGAAGCAGCCATCATTGATCAGCCGCTGCTGCACATCGATTGGCTTCATGCCGGTGGTCTGCGCCAATGGCATGGTCCAACGTGTATTGACCTGCATGACGCCAAGATCGGCCGACCCGTCCTTGTTATAGCTGACCGTACCAAGATTGCCGCCTTCCACGCGCTGAATCGCCGGCAGTGCCGCGGGAGGCAGGCCATAGAAGGCGGCAGCGGTCGCCATGCAGGCGAGAAGAGTGCTCATGGTCCGGGCGGGTTGTTGTTCCAGACTTTGCCTTAACCCATGACAGGCGGAGGCGGAATGACGCTTTCGGGACTAAACGAAGTAGGACGCTTGGCCATCTCGCGAGGCACCCCGTGCCGAGCGTCCTCTTGCGCCTTCGCCGAGGTCAGCCCAGTTTCGGCGTCGTCCCGGCACGCAGGCGGCGTTCCTCGAACCAGGAGGGGCTGGCGTAATATTCCACCGTGATGATGCGCCGCACGATCAGCCAGCGATCACCCTTCTTGGCAAAGACGTCGGTATAGACGCCGGTATGATCGATCCCATGCGCCGAGGTGACGGTGAAATAGGTGCGTCCCGTCGCTTCCTCGGCCGAATTGAATTCGACGAAATGCGTGGTCAGGTTGTGCCGGATCAGGGGCAGAGGCTTGTCGGGGTCCATCCGGCCGGTGCCGAGCACGCCGTCATAGAAGCCGCGGATCGCGGCAAAGCCCGTATGGTCGCCGCCGCTTGTTCTCAGATACGCATCCCGGTCGAAGGCTTCCATGATGCGGTCAATGGCGCCGATATCCACATGCGCGTTGTAGAGCGCCATGGTGTAGGCAATCTGGGTGCGCGCGATCGCCTCATCGGCGGCGTTCAGGAACTGGGTCATGCGTCTCTTCCTTCTCGGTCCGTCGTGCCGGATTACTTGCCGGCCTTGAGCCTGTTTGTCTCATACCAGGACGGGCTAGCATACCAGTCCACGGAGATTTCCCGCTGCGCGATCAGCCAGCGTCCGGAGGCATTGGAATAGCGGTCGGAATAAATGCCGGTATGGTCCATGCCATGGGCCGAGGTGACGGTGAAATAGGTCCGCCCCACCGCCTCCGAGTTGGAGATGAACGCGACAAAATGGGTGGTCAGATTATGCCGGATCAGCGCCAGTGGCTGCTCCGGATTTGGGCGCTTGGGGCCGAACCGCGTGTTGAAATACTCGTTGATGGCCGCACGGCCCTTGAGGTCGAAGGCGCGGACCTTGAAGGTCGCATCCTCGGTGAAGGCGAGCGGGATTTTCGCATACTCGCCGTTATCGACATGGATGTTGTAATGCGCCATGGCAAAGGCGATTTGCGTCCGCGCGATGGCCTCGTCGATGCCGGGCAATGGGGCACTCATGGATTTTCCTCCCGCTCTTGGCTGGCGGACCCGTTCGTCCTGCCGGCGCCGCGAGTGTGTGGTCAAGACCCCGGCGGCGCAAGCCCGTCCCGGGTGGGCTAGCCCCGGGCGGGCTACCTCCGGGCAGGCGAGCCCCGGACAGGCGAGCCCCGGACAGGCCAGCCGAAGCGGGAGCGGACGAGCGGGAACAGGGCAAAGACGGCCTGGCCGGCCAAACCGAGCAACGCCGCCGGATCGGCGAAGCCGGCGAGATAATCCGCCAGCGCCTGGCCGAAGATCAGCCGGGCAAGGGCGACTTCGGCCAGCATCAGCAGCACGAAGGCGGTGCCTCCCATGACCGCGCGCTCGGCGAGGCTGCGGACGGCAAACCAGCGCAGCGCCATGCCGCAGACCAGCCAGGACGCCGCCAGCATGAAGGGCATTTCCACCGCCACGGCGGCAAATTTTCCGATTGCCGGAATCAGCACCAGGGTGCGGATCGTGCCAAGAACAAATCCGGCTGCAAAGACGATCAGCATATAGACGCATCCGGCGCTGGCGGTCTGGGCGGGACCGTGCCGCATCGCGGCCGCCCCTACCGGAATCCCGACAAGGCGTCGCGCGTGGGGGGCGAGAGCACCAGCGATTTCTCATTCAGCCGCTGCACACCATTGGAGAAGGAATGGGGATCGGACGGATCGGCCGGACGTGGGATGCCGAGCGATTTCAGCGCCGCGGGCACCATTTCCTTGGCCAGCCGCTCGCTCAGCCGCTTGCGCGATTGCCACTCATCGCCCGCATTCTTCGCCTGCATCATCGCGTAGGAGAGCAGGCTGCCACGCACCGATCCGAAATCCTCCCAGGCGCTGAAGAGATAATTCACATCGCCGGCATAGATGTTCGCCGCCGTGACGCCGATATAGAGTGCCCGCTTATCGGCCGGGCCGAGCGGCGTGGCGGCGGCAAGGAAGCGGCGCAGAGCGGGGGCGGCATCGAATTGCCCGTCCTGCGTTGCCAGGCCGTCGATGAAGGTCGCGGTGGTGAATCGCGTCAGCGCATCCTTGCCGGCGGTGCTGTCGGTCAACGTCTTGATGAAACGCTGCCGGTCCCAGCCGGCAAAATTCGCCGCCGGACCAATCATGCGCGCCAGATATTGCTCGATGGTGCGTTGCTGCGGCATCCGCTCTGGGCTGCCCCAGCTCCAGGTGCCGGGATAGGCCGCGAGACGCACCGGAATGTCCGTCATCTTCTCGAAAATGGCGGCGGTATCGCGCAGCAGACGCAGATCGTAGGGCGGCAATGGCACCAGGATGACTTGCAACCCGGCCCACTCGCGCGCGAGTGGGCCATTGCCAAGAGCGGGCAGGGCAGTGCTGTCAGGGGCGATGGCGAGCAGGGCAGAGGCTCCGGCAATGAGCGTCTCATCTTCCGCATTGTCCAGCACCGCCCGCGCGCTTGCGCGCGCCTCGGTCTGGTTTGGCGTTGTACGTGCCAGCAGCAAGTGCGAGTCGAAATCCATCGGCATGAGCTGGATGGCCTGGCGCAGCGTCGCCAGGGCTTCGTCGCGCTTGCTCTCCTTGAGCAGCCGCTCGGCATGGGCGCGAATACTCGGCACCCAGCGCGCCGCCTCCACATTGCCGATTGTCGCCGCCTCGGTCAGGCGGAAGCGGTCGGCGAGGGCGCGCAGAGTCTCGTAGCACGCATCGGCGCCAAGCATCTCCGCGCGCGGCCCGCCCATATTCCAGGCGCCAACCGAGGCCGGCATGCGGAAGATGAAAATGCTCTCCGCCCCCGTTGGCTTGCCCGGAAATTCGGCGCGGGCGCGCTCGGCGGTCACATCGAGGAACCGCCCG
>CANJOG010000176.1 GCA_947475475.1 Acetobacteraceae bacterium | reverse complement strand
TCCTGCGTTGCGCCGTCGATGGAGAGGCGGATTTCGTCGATGCCGGACGTGACGATACCGTCGATCCGTGCATCGCTGAGCGGGACGGAAAGATTGGTGCTGTACTCGGTGAAAATACCGTGTTGCTTGGCACGTCTGACCAGATCGTCGGTGCGGCGGTTGAGCAGCGGCTCGCCCCAGAGGGCGAAGATGATCTGGATGAGATGGGCGCCGTAGCGGTCGAGAATACGGTCCAGCATGTCCGGCTTCATCACCGCGCGGGTCTGGCGCTTGGCGCGCAGATCTTCGGAGAGGCAATGCGGGCAATGCAGATTACAGGCGAAGGAGGGATCGACAAAGAGCGAGATCGGGGTCGATCGCTTGACCACCGAGCCCGCCAGGCGTTCGGATTCATTGAGCATTAGATTGGCGAGTTTTGGGACCATCTGGTCAGGGATGCCGAGTGCGGCGGCGGCGCGTGTCGGGTCCGTGCAGTCGATGATCGGGCCGCCAGTACCGGTTTCCGCTGGGATGCCGTCGCGTTTGAGGATGATGCCGATATGGCCCTGGGCGGCAGGGGAATCGAGTTTCAGGACGAAATGGAAGCCATTCGATGACGGTGAGCCGGGAAAGGCGCCGCGGACATCCTCGCGCGTCTCGATTGGATGGAGGTTCTGGAAGGCCTGCATACCCGCCATCGTGGGCACGCCGATATCGATGCTGAATGCATCATCGACAAGATGATCCGGCATGCCGGACAGAAAGGCCCAGCCGGTGACGGTCAGGAAGCCAGTTTCATCTGACCCTGGGCCGGAATCCACAAAGCCTGGTCGATAAAAAGGGGCACGCATGTCCTGTCAGATCGCGGGTGCGATCAGTGCGCGATTCCGGCTTTTGTACACGCAATCGGCAACAGCCGCGCGATGCGTTCGGCCCATGCGCGTTGGCCGGCGTTGTGCTCGATCAGGTCCTGGCGGATTTCCAGTTCGATATGCGGCAGGCCCCGGCGTTCGCCGTGTTCGGGGATGGTGTAGTCGGAATCATCGGTGATGCTGTAAGGCTCGTTATCGCCCACTTCGAGTCCGGGTTCGGCGCGCAGCAGCTCCAGCAAGGGAAGGGCAAGCGCCGGATTGTGGTTGTAGAGCACGCCGCAATGCCAGGGGCGGCGGAAGCTTTTGTACTCCGGCGTGAAGCTGTGGACGGCGACGAGGACTGTCGGGCGCGTGTTGCGGGCGTCGATCAAAGCGCGGATGGCGGTGTGATAGGGCAGGAAAATGGCATCGCGGCGGGCGGCGCGTTGCTGCGCCGTGACGCCAATATTGCCCGGGATGGTGGTGTGTTCGCTGATCTCCGGCATGGCCGATTCCCAGGACGGGTCGCGGTTGCAGTCGATCGCCAGGCGGGAATAGGTCTGGGCCACCATGGGGGCGTCGAGCAGGCTGCTCATGATGCGCGCGGTGGCCAGTGCGCCGATATCCCAGGCGATGTGACGCAGCAGATCGGCATCGGTGAGGCCGAGCGAGCCAAGTGCGCGGGGCAGGCGGTTGCCGGCATGGTCGACGAGCAGGACGAAGGCGGAGGCGCCATTCGCGCGTTCGATTGTGACCGCCGGTGGTTCGTCCGGGGCGAGGAGCGAGATGGGGGCGGCGTGGTCATGCGGTGTCATGGCGGAAGTCTTGCTCAGGGGTTGGGGAAATTCAGGTAGTGGTGGTCAGCCGAGCGCGCCGAGGATTTGCGCGGCGCCGGCGCGGAACATCTCGCGCGTGCTGACCAGGATCAGGCGCGTGCCGGAAGCGGCGATGGTGGCGAGATTGTCGAGATCGGCACCGGCGCCAGCGATGTGGCCGGCGGCGATGATGCGGGCGATGGTGTCATCTGTGATACGGCGGATTTCGGGATGGTGCTTGGTGTCGCCATAGCCGAGGCTTTTGGAGAGGTCGTTGCGGGCGACGAAGAAGACGTCGATGTCAGGCACGGCGAGAATTTCGTCGAGCGCGTCAAGCGCTTCGCCGGATTCGATCATGGCGATGGTGAGGATGCGCTGATGCGTGTCCGGGCGGGCATAGCGCATGATGGCGGTGAACTCGCGCGCCTGGGCGGCGCTGTCGATGCGCGGGACCATGATGCCTTGCGCGCCGCAATCGAGGTAGCGGGTGATGATGGGACCGTCGAGGCGTTCGGGGCGTACGATGGGGAAGATGCGCGCGGCACGGGCGGCGCGGCAGAGCTCGTCGATGCGTTCGACGCTGGCCGCAGTGTGTTCGCAATCGAGCAGAACGCATTCAAAGCCGGCGGTGCCGATTGCGTCGATGAAATTGCCGGTGTTGAAGACGACATGCGGCATCAGCAGCGGTTTGGACTCGTCCAGCCGGGCCCTTAGATGTGTCACGCTGTCAGTCGCAGCTCTGCGCGACCAGGGCGCCGGCGGGGAGAGTGGCGCGCTCGACATCATCGAGTGGGCGCCAGGTGCCGCCGGTGAGAACCTCGCTCGGGCGGAAGCGGGATTTATAGGCCATCTTGCGGCTCTCCGGCACCCAATAGCCGAGATAGACATAAGGCAAGCTCAGCAGCTTTGCCCGTTCGATCAGCCAGAGCACGGCATAGGTGCCGAGCGAGCGGGATTCGAGTTCGGGGGCGAAGAAGGAATAGACGGCGGAGAGACCGTCGCCGAGACGGTCGGACAGGCAGGCGCCCATCAGCCGGTCATGCTCATCACGGAATTCGGCGATGAAGGTGTCGATCGGCGTGTCTTCGATCATGGCGCGGTAGTCGTAGAAACTCATCGTCGCCATGTCGCCATCGCCGTGGCGGGCGTTCTGGTAACGCTGGAAGAGCTGGAATTGCTCGGCTGTGGCGCGGGCGGGGACTTCATAGCCCTCCAGCCCGGCATTGGCGCGGGCGATACGGCGGAGCGTGCGGCCGGGGGTGAAGGCGGCGACGGGGATGCGGATGGGCAGGCAGGAAGAGCAGGAGGGGCAGACCGGGGCGTAGGCGATGTTGTGGCTGCGGCGGAAACCGGCGCGCGACAGCCGGTCATGCAGGGCGTCGGCATCCGGGCCAGTGATTTCGGTCACGACCTTGCGTTCCGTCCGCCCCGCCACGTAGGGGCAGGGGAGCGGGGCGGTCGTGTAGAAGAACTGGGGGCGGCGGGGGCTTTTGTAGCTCATGCATATGGCCGGGTTGGGGGGGGCATGATCACGGGGCCTTGCAGCGCGGTCAATGCCCTGGAGCGCACAACGACGAGGCCGGAGAGCAGGTCGTGGATGGTGCGATGGCGATCGGTGAAGAGCGCGATGCCGAGCCAGATCACGCCGGCGGCGAGCGTTGCGTAGAAAATGACGGTGTAGATCAGGGCCTGGATGATGTTCGGGCGGGCGAGATCGAGATTGTTGCGCACGGTAAGGCCGAACATCGCCTGGCCTGGGGTCGCGGCCATCGGGCTGGCGACGAAAAGGATGTGATAGAGGAAGGGGATCAGCGGCAGGACCGGAAAGAGCGACCAGCCGAGGCCAAGCGTGATCACGCCAAACGCAAACACGCCGCCCCAGATCATCAGCGCGAAGAGGCCGAGGATGAACAGATCGGCGAACCAGGCGAAGATCCGCCGGATCATGACGCCGCGCGTCAGGATGTATTCGGGGTCTTCGGCGTAATAGGGCTGCGATGCGTCGTACATCATGGTTCCAGTCTGATACGTCCGGCCAGGCCGGTTGGATGTGGGTCGAGCAGCACCGTTTGGCCAGAGCGCCAGGGTTCCAGCATGTCGCGTGCGTGGCGGCTGAGCAAATTTCCCGATTGGCCGGGGGCGATCATGAACAGGCTGCGGTCGAGGTCGGACAGATCATAGACCCCGCGGAAGGCGGCGCCGTGGCGGGATTGCAGCGCGCCGGTGTCATCGCCGCCGCGGAACAGCGTGGTGTCGTCACCGGGGACCGGGGTGGAGATGATGCCGAGGCGGCCGATGAGCGGCAGGCGGGAGAGCAAAGGATGGGCGAAGAGGGCTTCGTGCACGGTTCCCCAGCGCCAGGCTGTGGGGTCGGGGCCGAAGCGGGCGGCCAATGTGCTGGTCGAGTCGGCAAGGGTTGAGCGGAGCAGGGTGGTGCAGTCATCGCCGCACCAGAAGGTAGCGCGAGGGCCCAGCGCGTCGGCGACGCTCTCCTGCCAGGGGGCGAGTTGGCGGCTGGCGCCGGTGCGCTCCAGCAGGGCGGCGTAAAAGCGTGACATCCAGGCGTTGAGGATGAGTGGCTGGGGGAGGTCTTCCGCCATGGCACCATCCCAGTTGCGCAGCAGGGCGGCGGCCGTGGTGGCGATGCCGTCGGGGGGCGGCAGGGCGCGCAGGCGGGGCAGGATGGCGGCGGCGAAGGCGCTGGTGGCATCGGCTTGCATGGCGGCGAAATCGGCGGCGGTGAAGCGGGGCTTGGCGTCGAGCAGGGTGCGGATGCGGCGGGCGCGGAAGTCGCCGGGCCAGTCACGGCCGAGATAGACCCGGAAATCGGGCGGGGCGGTGCGTTCGTTGGCATTGACGATGCGGCCGCTGGGCGGGCGGATGATGGTGGGCAGGTCGCGGCCGGAGGCGAAGCCGGTCCAGTCATGGGTGGCATCGGTGCCGGAGACGGGGAAGGCGCCGTCACCGCTGGCGCGGATGGGGACGCGGCCGGTGGTGGCCAGCGCGATGCCGTATTTGTCGGCGATGAGCAGGTTCTGCACTGGGGCGGAGATGAGCGGGGCGGCGGCGATGGCCTGCTCCAGCGTGGTGGCTCGGCTGAGGGCGAGGAGGCCCGCCGCGGCGGTGTCAGCGTCGAGCATGGTGGCGCGCAGGGCCAGGATGCGCGGCGCGTCGGGGTCGAGATCGCTGATGACCGGGCCGTGGCGGGTTTCGCGCACGGTGAGGAGTTCGTCCGGGGTGCCCCGGATGCGGATGCGTTCCTCGCGGAGCGTGAAAGGGCGGGGGCCGTCCGGGGTGGCGTAGAGGCCGCCTTGGATTGGCTGTTCCTCGAAGATGTCCTGGGTGTCGGCGCTGCTGGTGGTGAAGGTCCAGGCGATGCGACCGTTATGGCCGATGACGAGGAAGGGCATTCCGGGGGCGGTGGCGCCGGCCAGGCTGCCTTGCGGCGTGTCGATGCGCACGAGGTACCAGAGTCCTGGGAAAGACAGGCCGAGATGCGGGTCGCCGGCCAGCAGCGGGGCGCCGGTGGCGGTATGGGTGCCGTCCAGGGCCCATTCGTTGGAGGCGTGC
>CANJOG010000175.1 GCA_947475475.1 Acetobacteraceae bacterium | reverse complement strand
TTTATAGTCATGAATAGCAGGTAAGCTTCCAGCCGGGGCCATTATCGGCGGCTTGGCGGGGTAAATTGGCCTGTTGGGCCCCATATGAGTCAGACGGCCGGTAGGGGCGCGAGTTGACTGGCCTGTCCCGGCAGGCTCAACGTCCCAGACGTTTTCAGACAATTTATGCACCTTAAGGACCTTGCACTCATGAAGCCTGCCAAGAAGGGGATTTCAGCCTCGAAACAGAATGCCGCCGCCCAGCAGGCGCCCACGCGCCAGATGAATGCAGCCCGGCAGATGTCCGCCGCTATTGCGCGGGTGCCTGGCCAGTCCAATGAGGCTTTGAAGGCGGTGCTGGCGAATGCGCGCCGCATGGACGCAGCCGAGCTGATCGCTGCTTGCGAGCTGGAACTGGGGCTACGCGGCTCGCTCAATCTGACGAGCGAGCAGGCGCTCAAGAGCGAAGAGATCCGCGCGCGCGTCGAGGGCAAGTCACTGGCGGAGTCGATCGAGATCGGCTTTCGCGAATCGCCCCCCGATGAGGATGAGGCGGCGATCATCACCTGGCTCCACGAGAATCCGGCGGGGTTGTTCCAGGATGCGCTGAAGCAGATCGGGCGCAAGGACCTGTCGCTGGTCATCGGCCATCTGATTTATAACCGCTTCGGTTTTTTCAGGGCGCATATCGAATCGAAGACCCAGTCCGACCTGCTGATTACACGGCAGGGCAGCGACAAGGGCGTGCGATATACGCTGCGTGACGAGGCGAGTGCGGCATTCCGCACGCTTGGGCTGATCAACTGAGGATCGTGGAAATTTTCACACGCCGTTGATTGCTGCTGCGAGAATGGGGAGCGGCGCGATGGCCGCTCCCCGATGACGCATCGCACCAGAGTATCAGGCCTGCACGCCCTGGACGTACCAATCCATCTTTTCCAGGTCGGCATCGGAGATTTTCGCCCCAGCGGCGACTTTCTGCACGCCCTTCTGGTCCTTGATCGGGCCGGCGAAGGGATGCAGCGTGCCGGCGATGATGCTGGCCTTGACCTTGTCGGCCGCTTCCTTGGCCGCAGGGCTGACGCCAGGGCCATAGGCAGCCATCTGCACCATGCCTTCCTTCAGACCGTGCCAGACGCTGCCGGTCTTCCAGGTCTTGTTCAGCACCGCCTTGGTGCGCGCGATGTAGTACGGGCCCCAATCGTCCATGATCGAGGTGAGTTGGGCCTTGGGGCCAAAGCTCTTCATGTCCGAGGCCTGGCCGAAGGCATAGACGCCGCGCTCCTGCGCGACCTGCATTGGGGCGGGGCTGTCGGTATGCTGGGTGAGGATATCGGCACCCTGGTCGATCAGTGACTTGGCGGCATCCGCTTCCTTGCCCGGATCGAACCAGGAGTTCACCCAGATCACCTTGGTCTTGAAGTTCGGATTGATCTTTTGCGCGGCGAGCGTGAAGGCATTGATGCCCATGACGACTTCAGGAATGGGAACCGAGCCGATATAGCCGGCGACGCCGGTCTTCGACGTCAGCGCCGCGATGGTGCCCGCGATGGCGCGGCCTTCGTAGAAGCGCGCATTGTAGATCGCCATGTTCGGCAGCGTCTTGTAGCCGGTAGCGTGTTCGAACTTGACGTTCGGGAAGGCCTTGGCCACGCGCTCGGTCGGGTTCATGAAGCCGAAGGAGGTGGTGAAGATCAGGCCATGGCCGGAAGTGGCGAGCTGGCGCACGACGCGCTCGGCATCGGGGCCTTCCGGAACCTTCTCAACGAAGCTGGTCTTCACGGCAGCGCCGAGTGCGGCCTCGATTTCCTTGCGGCCCTGATCATGCTGATAGGACCAGCCGAAATCGCCGACCGGGCCGACATAGATGAAGCCGACCTTCAGCGGATCGGCAGCCTGGGCGCGGCCGATAATGCTGGGGGCACTGAGGAGCCCGGTTCCGGCGGCGGCGGCGGCGCCAGCGCCGAGCAGCAGGCTGCGGCGGTTCGTTTTGACATCCATGTAAGAGCTCCTGTTGTGTTGCTGGAGGTTAAAAATCAGCTCGACGCGCGGAACGGCTTGCCGAGGCTGGCAGGCGCGCCCAGCCGGCTGCGTGCCGGACCGGACGAGATGACGACGAGGACGATGATGGTGGCCAGGTAAGGCAACATGGCCAGCACCTGCGACGGCACGAAGAGCAGGCCGCGCGCCTGCAACCAGAGTTGCAAGATGGCGATGCCGCCGAACAGATAGGCGCCGGCGAGCAGGCGGAAAGGCCGCCAGGCGGCGAAGACGACGAGGGCGAGCGAAATCCAGCCACGTCCAGCAGTCATTTCCTCCACCCACATCGGCGTATAGGCGAGTGAGAGATAGGCGCCGCCAAGGCCGCACATCGCGCCGCCGAACATCACCGCGAAATAGCGGATGCGGATGACATTATAGCCGATGGAATGGGCGGAGTCGTCGGATTCGCCCACCGCGCGCAGGATCAGCCCGGCGCGGGTGGATTTGAGGAACCAGGCGATGGCGAAGGTGGCGGCGATGGAGAAATAGACCAGTGCGTCGTGATGGAAGACCAGCTTGCCGATGACGGGCAGGTCGGAGAGGCCAGGGATGTTGAGCTGCGGCAGCTTGGCGACGGGGTTGCCGACGAAGCCGGAGCCTGCGAGGGCGGACAGGCCGATGCCGAAGATGGTGAGTGCGAGGCCGGTGGCGACCTGGTTGCTGGTGAGTGTGAGTGTCAGCACGCCGAACAGGAAAGCCAGCGCGGTGCCTGCGGCTGCCCCGGCGAGGCAGCCGAGAATGGCGCTGCCGGTGGTGAATTGAACGGCGAAGGCGGCGACGGCACCCACCAGCATCATGCCCTCGACCCCGAGATTGAGTACGCCCGCGCGTTCGGTGACGAGTTCGCCGAGCGAGGCGAGCAGCAGCGGCGTCGCGGCGGTGATGATGGTGACGATCAATGAGACGAGCATGATGTCGTTCATGTCGCGGCTCCTGCAGAGCGCACGCGGCGGATGCGGTAGCGGACAAGGAAGTCCGATGCCAGCAGGAAGAACAGCAACATGGCCTGCACGACGCCGACCGCCGCATTGGGCAGGCCGATTTCCACCTGCGCATTGTCGCCACCGATGTAGGAGAGCGCCATCACCAGGCCGGCGACCAGGATGCCGAGCGGATGCAGCCTGCCGAGAAAGGCGACGATGATGGCTGTGAAGCCGTAGCCGGGCGTGAGCTTGGGGATGAGTTGCCCGATCGGTCCAGCGACTTCGAAGACGCCGGCGAGTCCGGCCAACCCGCCGCCGGCGAGCATGGTTATCCAGACCACGCGGCTGCGGCTGAACCCGGCATAGCGCGCCGCGGTGGGGGCGGAGCCTACCGTGCGAATCTGGAAGCCGAGCAGTGAGCGCGCCATCACCACCCAGCCCGCCAGTGCGACCAGCAGCGTGATCAGCACGCCTGCGTTCAATCGCGTTCCTTCAATCAGGGTCGGCAAAGTCGCGCTGTCGGAGAAGATGCGCGATTGCGGAAAATTCATGCCGTCCGGATCTTTCCAGGGGCCGAGGATGAGCATGGTGAGAAAGAGGCCGGCGACATAGGTGAGCATCAGGCTGACGAGGATTTCATTGACTGCGAAACGTGTGCGCAGGAAAGCCGGTATCGCGGCCCAGGCCATGCCGCCAGCGATTCCCGCCAGGCACATCAAGGGCAGAATCCAGAAGCCCTCCTCGCCATAGAAGATCAGCGCCACGCCGCCACCGGCGACCGCGCCCATGATGAGCTGTCCCTCGGCACCGATATTCCAGACATTGGCGCGAAATCCTGAGGCCAGGCCGACAGCGATCAGAACCAGCGGCGATGCCTTCAGCGCCAGTTCGCTCAACCCCTGCACGGTGAGTAGCGGGGCCACGAACAATTGGTAGAGCGCGCCGAGCGGTTCGTAGCCGATGATCGCGAAGAGAATCGCCGCCGCCACCAGCGTGCAGATGAAGGACAGCACCGGTGTTATCCATGGCAGCGCATGCGGAATATGGCGGCGTTGTTCGACCTTGAAGCGCATGGGGTCAGGCCGTCACTGAAAGGATGGAGCCGGGAGTGGCCGCCGCGCCATGCACGCCGCCCATCAGCAGGCCGAGTTCCTCGACGCTGACCTCACCGGCGGGGCGGGGGGCGGAGAGCACGCCGACATTGAGCACCGAGACGCGGTCGCAGATGGCGAGCAATTCATCGAGGTCCTGGGTGATGATGACGACCGCGGAGCCTTCGGCGGCCAGGCCGAGTAGGGCCTGGTGGATGGCGGCCGCCGCACCCGCATCGACCCCCCAGGTCGGCTGGGAGACGATGAGGACGCCGGGCTTTTGCATGATCTCGCGGCCGACAATGAATTTTTGCAGGTTGCCGCCCGAGAGGCTGCGCGCCGCGACCTGGACGCCGGGTGTGCGGACATCGAAGCCGGTGACGATGCTTTTTGCAAAATCAGTGGCCTTGGCGGTGCGGATCAGGCCGGATGCATAGAGCCCCATGCGCTGATGGCTGGTGAGTGTGGCGTTCTCGACCAGCGAGAAATCGGGCACGGCGCCGTGGCCGTTGCGTTCCTCTGGCACCGCGCAGAGGCCGAGGCCGCGCCGGTGCAGGGCGTTGAGCGTGCCGGCGAATGTGCCGTCGATCATGATGGAGTCGTCACGCGATGCGGGCGCCTCGCCGCTCAACGCCGCGAGCAATTCGTTCTGGCCGTTGCCTGCGACGCCGGCGATGCCGAAGATTTCTCCCGCGCGTACCGAGAAAAAGATGGATTTGAGATCGGTGCCGTGCGGCGATTCCGACGGCAGATCGAGCCCCCGCACATCCAGGCGGATCGGCTGCTCCGTGGTTGAGGCCGCATGCGCGCGCGAGGCCGGGCGGACCTGCATGCCGATCATCAATTGCGCCATCGACGCGGCGGTTTCCGCGCGCGGATCGCAGGTGCCGACGACCTTGCCGCCGCGCAGGATGGTGGCGCGATCGCAGAGTGCTTTGATCTCGGCGAGCTTGTGGCTGATGTAGAGAATCGAGCAACCATCGGCCGCGAGTTTGCGCAGCGTTTCGAACAGCCGGTCCGCCTCCTGCGGGGTGAGCACGGAGGTGGGCTCGTCCATGATCAGCAAACGCGGCGATTGCAGCAGGCAGCGGACGATTTCGATGCGTTGGCGCTCGCCGACCGAGAGTGTGTGCACCGCACGCGCCGGATCGAGCGGCAGGCCATAGGCGGTGCTGACGGCGCGGATGCGTTCGGCGAGTTGGACGGGGCG
>CANJOG010000174.1 GCA_947475475.1 Acetobacteraceae bacterium | reverse complement strand
CGAGGATGCGGTACACAAGATCACCGATGCACCCGCGCGATTCTATGGATTGCGCGAACGTGGCCGCATCGAGACCGGGTGGCACGCCGATATCGTCGTCTTCGATGCGGACACGATCGCCTCGCATCCACTGACCATGCGCAAGGACATGCCGGGCGGCCAGTCCCGCCTCTTTGCCGGGGCGGATGGCGTCGACCACGTGCTGGTCGCCGGCACCACCGTCTCACGCCGTGGCGAACTCACCGGTGCGCTGCCAGGCACTGTGTTGCGCTCTGGCCGCGACACCGGGGAATAGTCGCCTTACTGGAGCGGCTTGCCCGCCATGTGGTGGGCTGCGAGATAGCCAAAGGTGAAGGCGGGGCCGAGCGTAATGCCCGGTCCCGGATAATAGCCGCCGAAGATGCTCGCATTGTCATTGCCGGCGGCATACAGGCCCTCGATCGGCTGGTTGTTGCCGTCCAGCACGCGCGCATTGCGATCCGTGGAGATGCCCGCATAGGTGCCGATCGTGCCGACGCGCACGCGCACGGCATAGAACGGGCCTTCTTCCAATGGCGCGACGCAGGGGTTCGGCTGATGCTCGATATCGCCGAGAAAGCGGTTATAGGCGCTGCTGCCGCGATTAAATTCCGAGTCCTCGCCACGCCGCGCGCCCTCATTGTAGCGCGCCACCGCACCGTCCAACGCAGTCGCATCGACGCCGATGGCGGCGGCAAGTTCACCCACCGTGCGGCCATATTTGAGATAGCCCGTGCCGATATGTGCGGCATAGGGCACGGGAAATGGCTTGACGAAGCCGAGCCCGTATTTGCGGAGCGCCCGATGGTCGCAGACCATGAACACGCCGGGATCGGGGCCTTCACCCAATTGCAGCATTGAATCGATAAAGTCGTGGTAGGAATCGGATTCGTTGCAGAAACGCACGCCGTGACGATTCACAGCGATGATGCCAGGCTTGTAGCGGTCCACCAGATGCGGGAAGGCGCCCTTGCGCCCACCTTCGAGGATCGGCTCGGAAATCACCGCCCCCGCCATGGGCAGGTAATGATCGCCACGCAGCGCGCCACCGGCCTGTTCCGCAAGCCGCAGACCATCGCCCGTATTGCCCTCCGGCGCCGGTGAGCGCGTCTGCGTGCCATCCGGATCGAAGGGCAGGAAGCGTTTGCGCAGTTCGGGATCATGCGGGAAGCCACCGGCGGCGAGCACCACGCCCTTGCGTGCGCGGATGCGCTGGCGGCCCTGCGAAGTCTCCACGACCACGCCGCGGACTGCGCCATTCTCAACGATCAATTCGCGCGCGGGCGAGGAAAGATGGATGTCGATGCCAATTTCATAGGCAGTGGTTGCTAGGCGGGCGATCAGTGCATTGCCACCCTTGAGCTGGGTGGTGCGGCCATGGCGGAGGATCTGCCAGGTGTTCTTGGCGAACATCTTCGTGACATAGGCAAAGGAGGTCAGCGACTTGGTGAAGTTGAAGAAGTGCTTCAGCTCCTCCTGGCTGCCGCTGAACATCATGCCGGCGAAGGTGATTTCACGCAGCGGCGGGCGCATATGGCGAAGATTTTTCCCCAATTTGCGTCCGTCATAGGGCAAACACACCAAAGGCCGTCCGCCCTGCCCGCCGCCCTTCAAGTCCGAATGATAATCTGGCATGGCATAGGCAAAGAATTTCACTTCGGTTTCGCGCTCGAAGAATTCCGCCATCTGGGGGCCGGTTTGCAGATAGGCATCGATCCTGTCGGAGTCATAGAAGTTGCCGATCTCCTCGCGCAGGTAGGCACGCGCGATCTCGGCCGAGTCTTCGTATCCGGCAGCCCGGCTGTGATGATTGTCGGGAATCCACAACGCCCCGCCGGAGCGCGCGGTGGTGCCACCGAACACCTTGTCCTTCTCGACAATGGCAACCGAAAGGCCGAGCTTGCGCGCGGTGATCGCCGCCGCGAAGCCGCCGCCACCCGAGCCCACGACAACGACGTCGTATTCCATGTCCTGCGCCACGTTCCGCTCCCATGCGACCGTCTTTTATGGCATCAAGCCTGCCGTAGTGGCGGCCAATCCGCAATGGCCTCGCGCCTTGCCGCAAAGCCTGTATCCTGTTCCGCACACTGACCCTTGGCACTGACCCTTGGAGACCGACCATGAAGGCCCAGAACGTTCTTGAGACGATTGGCGGCACGCCGCATATCCGCCTCGCCCGCCTGTTCCCCGATGCCGAAGTCTGGATCAAGTCCGAGCGCGCCAATCCCGGCGGCTCCATCAAGGACCGGATCGCACTGGCCATGATCGAGGCCGCCGAGGCCTCAGGCGCGCTGAAGGCAGGCGGCACGATCATCGAGCCGACCTCCGGCAATACCGGCGTGGGCCTGGCCATGGTCGCCGCGGTGAAGGGCTACAAGCTGGTGCTGGTGATGCCGGATTCGATGTCGGTCGAGCGGCGCCGGCTCATGCTGGCCTATGGCGCCAGCTTCGATCTGACGCCGCGCGAGAAGGGCATGAAGGGTGCGATTGCCCGCGCCGAGGAACTGGCCGCGCAGACGCCGAATTCCTGGATTCCGCAGCAATTCGAAAACCCGGCCAATCCGGAGGTGCATGCCCGCACCACCGCGCTCGAAATTCTCGCTGATTTCCCCGACGGGATTGACGCGCTAATCACCGGCGTCGGCACCGGCGGGCATCTGACGGCCTGCGGTGAGGTGCTGAAGAAGCATTTCCCCAAACTGAAAGTCTTCGCCGTCGAGCCCTCCGCCTCGCCGGTGATTTCGGGCGGCTCGCCGAGCCCGCATCCGATTCAGGGTATTGGCGCCGGTTTCATTCCCGTCAATCTGCACAAGGATATTCTCGACGGCGTGATTCAGGTGGACGCGGAGGAGGCGCGTGAATTTGCCCGCCGCTCCGCCACGCGCGAAGGCCTGCTGGTCGGTATTTCCTCCGGTGCCACTCTCGCCGCGATTGCCAAGAAGCTTCCGGAATTGCCGAAAGGTGCCGTTGTGCTCGGCTTCAATTACGACACGGGCGAGCGCTACCTCTCCGTGCCGGACTTCCTGCCGACCTGATCTGACTGACCGCCGCCCCCGCGACGGCACGCTGAGAGAACGAGCGCATGTATGATCTTCTGAGTGGCATGCGCATCGTCGAAGGCGCGTCTTTCGTCGCGGGGCCCATGGGCGGGCTCTATCTCGCCCAGATGGGGGCGGAGGTGATCCGTTTCGATTCGATTGGTGGCGGTCTCGATTTCGGCCGCTGGCCACTGACGAAAAAGGGATCGAGCCTTTATTGGGAGGGGCTGAACAAGGGCAAGAAGTCCATCGCGCTGAACCTCTCTTCACCGGAGGGGCGCGAGCTGGCGGTGGCCCTTGCCACCGCACCTGGCGAGCGCGGCGGGATGTTCCTGACCAATTATCCGGTCGATGGCTTCCTCTCCTATGAGCGTCTCGTCACGCGCCGGCCGGATCTGATCTGCCTGCGCGTGATGGGATTTCCCGATGGCAGGCCTGGCACTGACTACACGGTCAATGCCGCGGTGGGCGTGCCCTGGATGACCGGGGAGGCGGATGCGCCAGGCCCAGTGAACAACATGCTCGCCGGATGGGATCTTCTCGCCGGCGCCTATGCCTCCTTCCTGCTGCTGGCCGCTGAACGCAACCGGCGCGAAACCGGACGCGGCCGGGAAATCCGTGTTCCACTCTCCGATATTGCCGTGACTGGCCTTTCCAATCTCGGCGAGCTGGGCCAGGTGTTGCTGAGCGGGAAGGATCGGCCGCGCAGTGGAAATGCCGTGTTTGGCGCTTTCGGCCGTGATTTCGTCACACGCGACGGCCGGGTGATGGTCGTGGCGATCACCGCACGGCAATGGCGGGCTTTGCTGAAAACCCTGTCGCTGGAAGCGCCGGTGGCGGCGCTGGAGCGCGGCCTGGGCGTGGATTTCACCGCTGACGAGGGCGCGCGCTTCACGCACCGGGCGCGGCTATTCCCGATTTTTGAACCGGCTTTTGCCGCACGTGGCACGGCGGAGTTGCAACCGGCCTTCGATGCGTCAGGCGTGGCCTGGGCGCCGTATCAGACCCTGCATGAGGCGGCGACGCGGGACCGGACGCTGTTCGCTGACAATCCCGTCCTTGCGCCGATCACGCATCCATCGGGTGAGACCTATCTGGCCGCCGGCTCGGCGGCGACGCTGCCTGGCGAGGCGCGTGGAACTCCGGTGCGCGCCCCGCGCATTGGCGAGCATACCGACGACGTGCTGGCCAATCTTCTCGGGCTCAGCGGCGAAGCCATCGGCCGGCTGCACGATGCGGGGACCGTCTCCGGCCCCGCCCGCGATTGACGCCTAGCCGCCCTTCACCAGCGAGCACGCGCTCTTGGCAATCGGCGGAAATGCCTGCTCGGCCGGAATAGTCGCAATCACGCGCGAGACGTCCCAGCCTTCCTTGACCTCGTCCGACCCCTTGATTTGCAGCACATAGACATCGTGGATCAGCCGCCCGTTCGGCAGCAATGTCGCATTATGGGCAAAGAAATCCTCGATCTTCGACGACCGCATCTTCGCCGCGACCACCAGAGGCTCTTTGGTGCCGGCGGCTTCCACCGCCTTGAGGTAATTCGTCACCACCGAATAGACGCCGGCATGATCCCATGTGGCACTGACGCCGGTGCGGTCCATCAGCCTCTTGTGAAAGGCCCTGGTCTGGGCATCGAGCACCCAGTTCCAGGGCAGCATGAATTCCAGCCCCTTGAGATTGTCCACGCCGGCCTGCTTGGCTTCGAAATCATTCACCGCGACTGCGCCGACGCGCTGGCCGGATTTCATCAGGCCGAATTCCTGAATCTGCTTCACCGCATTGACTAGATCGGGGCCATTCAGCGTCAGCATGACCACCTCGGCCTTCGATGCCTGCGCCTGCAGCACGAAGGATGAGAAATCCGTCGTTCCCAGCGGCACGCGGATGGCGCCCAGTACCTTGCCGCCAGTCTCGGCGGCGACTTCCTTGATCGCCGTCTCGAAGATCACGCCCGAGGTATAATCTGGCGAGATGATGAACCAGGTCTTCGTCCCACGCCGCGCCTGCGCCAATGCCGAGACGCGCGCCATGGATGGTGAATCATAGGCCCAGAGCATGCCGTAGCCGTTGCAATCCTCCTCGACGATCCGGCTCACGCCCGGAGCGACGAACAGGCCGAGCCGCTTCTTGTCCTTCAGCAGCATGTTCACGCCGACGGCAATCGCCGAATTGGCCATGTCGACCACGGCAT
>CANJOG010000173.1 GCA_947475475.1 Acetobacteraceae bacterium | reverse complement strand
GAGCAGCTCGATCTGGGGCTGCCAGAGGAAGTGGTAGCTGAGGGCGAGTCGACTGAGGAAGAGGTAGCTGGGGAAGAATTGCCTGAGGAAGAAGCGAGCGGCGAGGCGGACGCGGCAGCATCGGTGGAGGAAGAAACAGCCTCCGACCACACCGACCCGGTGGCGGTTTCCTCGCCTCCGGTTTCCTGCTAGCAAACCGTTCCATCCAGAGCAGGGTAGATGTTCGATTTCGCGTGGTCCGAGCTTGCCTTGATTGGCGTGGTTGCCTTGATCCTCATTGGACCCAAGGACCTTCCCGTCGCCCTCAAAGGCATCACCGAGCTGATCAAGAAGGCGCGCCGCATGGCCGCTGAGTTCCAGACTCATGTCGACGACATGATGAAGGACGCTGACCTCAAGGAAATGAGCAAGTCGCTCAAGGAATTGCGCAGCTTCGACCTCAAGGGCGAGATCACCAAAGCCGTCGATGGCGATGGCTCCATCCGCAAGGCCCTGAACGACGATCCGCTCGGCACCAATTCCATCGGCGGCTCGATGAGCGCTGGCCCGGATGCCGATGCCTCCGGCGTCGCGAATTACGAGACCGAGACGCTGGACCAGAAGCAGGCTGCCGAGGCCGCTGACCTGAGCCGGCCCGCTTTTGTGCCGCCCGGCATCGTCAAGCCGCCGAAAATGCTGCCGCGGCCGGATTTCGTACCGCCGCATTACGCTGATATTCCGCGCGATTCAGCCAGCGCCTGACGTTAACGCAATAGACGCACCGGAATCCCGCCAGTGGCCCCCTCTGACACGACAAATGAGAAAATCGGGAAAGACGAAGACCCGATCAACGACAAGCCGATGCCCCTAATGGAGCATCTGCTCGAGTTGCGCCGCCGGTTGATGTATTCGGCCGGCGCCCTGCTGATCTGCTTCTTCGGGACCTATTATTTCTCCGACCGGATCTACCTCTTCCTCGCCCAGCCGCTGCGCGACATCATGATTGCACGTGGCGAGCCGCCGCATCTGATCTATACGGCGCTGTATGAGGCGTTTTTCACCTATCTGAAGGTCGCGTTTTTCGGCGCCGCCTTCCTTGCTTTCCCGATCATCGCCACGCAGCTCTGGATGTTTATCGCGCCCGGCCTGTATCGCAGCGAGAAAAAGGCGATCGTGCCCTTCCTGGTGGCCACGCCGGTGCTGTTCGTCGCCGGCGCGGCGCTCGCCTATTATTTCGTGTTCCCCGCCGCTTGGACCTTCTTCCTGAGTTTCCAGACTGGAACGGGCGAAGATGGCATGAAGATCGAATTGCAGGCCAAGGTCAGCGAATATCTCGCTTTGGTGATGAAGCTGATCTTCGCCTTCGGCATCTCCTTCCAGTTGCCGGTGGGTCTCACGCTGATGGCCAAGGTGGGGATCATCACGTCGAAGGGCATGAAGCGCGTCCGCCGCTATGCCTGGGTTGGTATGTTCGTGGTGGCCGCCGTACTGGCGCCGCCGGATGTGATCACCCAGGTGGGCCTCGCCCTGCCGCTGATCGCGCTGTACGAAATTTCGATCCTGCTGGCCCGCTACGTCGAACCGAAGCAAGTGGAGTCCTGATGCACGATATCCGTGCGGTCCGCGCCGATGGCGCGGGCTTCGATGCTGCCCTTTCCCGACGTCGCGTTGCACCCGCCGCCGATGCCCTGCTCGCCCGCGATGGCGAACGCCGCGAGGCGTTGACCCGATTGCAGGATTTGCAGGCGCGGCGGAATGCGCTGTCGAAGGAAGTGGGGCAGGGGCGGCGCACTGGCGCTGACACCTCCGCGCTGGAAACCGAAGCCACCGCTCTGCGCGGCGAGATGGAGTCGCTGGAGGCGCGCGCTGCCGAGCTCGATGGCGTGGTGAAGGCCGTGCTTGAGGCGCTGCCAAATACGCTGGCCGAGGACGTGCCGGATGGCGCCGATGAGAGCGCCAATGTGGTGGTCCACCACTGGGGCGAGAAGCGCGATCTCGGCTTCCCGGCGCTCCAGCATTTCGAACTCGGCGAAAAACTCGGCCAGATGGATTTCGAGCGGGCCGCCCGTCTTGCCGGCAGCCGCTTCACCGTGCTGCGCGGCGGTCTGGCGCGGCTGGAACGCGCTCTCGGCCAGTTCATGCTCGACCTGCACACCGAGAAGAACGGCTACACCGAAGTCGCCGTGCCGCTGCTGGTCAATTCCGCCACCGCCTATGGCACCGGCCAGTTGCCGAAATTCTCCGAGGATCTGTTCCAGACCACCGACGGAAGATGGCTGATCCCGACCGCCGAAGTGCCGCTGACCAACCTTGCCGCCGGTGAGATCATCCCGGTGGCGCAGTTGCCCATACGCATGACGGCGCTGTCGGATTGTTTCCGCAGCGAGGCGGGCGCGGCCGGGCGCGATACGCGCGGCATGTTGCGCCAGCACCAATTCCGCAAGGTTGAGCTGGTCAGCATCACCACGCCGGAAGACAGTGCCGCCGAGCATGAGCGCATGACGCGCTGTGCCGAGCAGGTGCTAGAGGCTCTGGACCTGCCCTATCGCCGCATGCTGCTCTGCTCCGGCGATACCGGGTTTTCGGCCACCAAGACCTACGATCTGGAAGTCTGGCTGCCGGGCCAGCAGGCCTGGCGGGAGATTTCCTCCTGCTCGAATTGCCGCGATTTCCAGGGGCGGCGGATGAATGCGCGGTTCCGCGCCGCCGATGGCAAGACGCTGGGGTTTGTCCATACGCTGAACGGCTCGGGCATTGCGGTTGGCCGGGCCATGATCGCAGTGATGGAGAACCACCAGCAGGCGGATGGCTCGATCAGGCTGCCGTCGGTGCTGCTGCCGTATTTTGGCGGGCAGGAAATCCTGGCTGCCTGAACAGGTTGGCTTGATCCGGATCAATGGCGCAACCCGCCGATCCGGTGCAGAGTTGGATACCTGCCCGGGACCTGTTTCCGTTGGGCAAGGAAATCGGGCAGGAGGAAGAAATGCAAGTCTCTGACGTCATGACCAGGAATGTGATGTCCATCCGGGCGGGCACCAGCGTCGCCGATGCGATCCGCATCCTGCTGGCGCATGGTTTTTCCGGCGTGCCTGTGGTCACGGAGACCGGCGTGCTAGCCGGCATTCTCACCGAGGGCGATCTGCTACGCCGCTTCGAACTCGGCACTGAAAAGCCCCGCGCCGGCTGGCTGCAATTCCTGGCGGCCCGGGCCGCCAGGCCACCGACTACGTCAAGACGCATAGCCGCAGCGTGGACGATCTGATGACGCGCGACGTCGCGACGGTGGAAGAGACCACCACGCTCGAACAGGTCGTGCAGCTGATGGAAAAGAAGCACATCAAGCGTGTGCCGGTGGTCAGTGGCGAGACGCTGGTGGGCATCGTCAGCCGCTCCGACCTGCTGCGCGTGCTGGCCCGTACGCTGGATGCGCCGGCGCCGGTGGTGGCGGGCGATGATGCCGCGATCCGCGACCGTCTGCTCGCCGAACTGGACCGCCAGGGCTGGGCGCCACGCGTCGGCCTCGGCCTGACGGTGAAGGACGGAGTCGTCGATCTGCAAGGCGTGATCTATGACGAACGCGAGCGCGAGGCGCTGTGCGTGGCTGCGCGCAATACGGCTGGCGTGAAGGATGTGAAGGACCAACTCGTGTGGGTGGAGCCTTCGACCGGCATGGTCATCGGCGCGCCGTAACACACGTGCAGCACCCGCGTAGGCTGGGCGTCAGCCCACCTTCCTCGCGGTGTGTGCCACCGGATTGTGGGCTGAAGCCCACGCTACGGGATTTGGATTTTAGCTTTCCGGTGCGCTGACGTCGCGCACTTCGCTCCAGTCCAGCGTGCCGCGGCGTTCGGCAAAGCGCCAGCGCCCGTCACGCTTGATCAGACTATCGTGATAGGTCATGGCCATGATGTCGAGCACGGTCTTGCCATCGCGCGCGCGCAGCACCTTGGCGATGCCATAGGTCGTGGCCCGCGCTGTGTCGCCGTCAAATTCCACGCGCTGGTTATGGATGTAGTGGCGCGAGCGGATGAACGGCTTGTTGCGCACAACGGAGTCCGGCAGGGCGCGGATATTGGCGCGTCCCTCGGTGCGGTAGTTGGGGGACTGGAACACCGCATCCTCGGTGAAGATTTCCTCGAGGATTTCGGGCTTCGATTCGTCGAAGGCCTTGGCATACAGCTCAGAAATCTGGCGGATCAGGATGATGTCGGTGACGCGCGCCGGATCGAGATTGCTCAGCATGTCCGTCCCTTTGTGTGTTGCTCGCTCCGGTCTATCCTCTGGCGCGTGGCCGGGAAAGAGCCGGCCGAGAGACCAGTCCAGCAAGAGGGGAGACAGCAATGAGCGATATCGCGGCGAGTGATGGTCCGTGGCGCCATGAAGTGGCGGTGATTGATGGCAACCGGCTGCATTATGTGGTGGCGGGGCCCACTGATGGAAGCAGGGGCGACCCAGTTCTGCTGATCCACGGCTTTCCGCAGACCTGGTACGAATGGCATCAGGTGATCCCGGCGCTGGCCGAAAAGTTCACCGTTATCGCGCCGGATTTCCGTGGCGCCGGCCATTCGGCCAAGCCGCTCGGCGGGTATGACAAGCACACGATGATGGAGGATCTGCGCGGCATTGTGAAAAGCCTCGGATTCTCGAAATTGCGTGTGGTGGGCCACGATGTCGGCGCCATGATCGCCTATCGCTATGCCGCCGTGCATCCGGACGAAGTCGAGAAGCTGGTGCTCATGGACGCGCCAGTGCCGGGGACGAAGCAGTTTGCCGCGGTGCGGGCGCATCCGCGCGCCTGGCACATCAATTTCCATAGTGCGCGCGATATTTCGGAATTCCTCGTGGCTGGGAAAGAACGTGAATATCTGCGCTTCTTCTTCGAAAGCCGCGTGACCAATCCGGCGGCGTTTCCGCTGGAGGCGATGGAGCCCTATCTGCGTGCCTATGCGGCTCCGGGGGGCTTACGCGCCGGGTTCGAATGGTACCGGAACATGGAGCGCGATGGCGAGGAGAACCAGACATACCTCGCCAAAAAGCTGAAGATGCCGGTGCTCGTCATCGGCGGCGAGGTGAGCGTCAGCGGGCCGTTCCTTGCTGATATGCTCAGCGATATTGCCGAGGATGGGCGGCTGGTGATGGTGCAACATTCCGGGCACTGGCTTTGCGAGGAGAATCCGGCGGGCGTGAATCGTGCCCTGCTGAACTTCCTGTAAGCACGCGGCACAAATGAAAACTCCCCGCCGCTTGCGCGACGGGGAGCTTTCGAAACCAGTCCGATCGGT
>CANJOG010000172.1 GCA_947475475.1 Acetobacteraceae bacterium | reverse complement strand
GGCGAGGCCTTCCTCACCGAAGACCCAATCCCGGTCGGCCCGCGCGGCGATTATGTGCCGAAATTCTCCAACTGGATGACCTATGGCCGCGTCTTCGACGTGGTCTGGAGCGGCCGCCGCCACGCCATGACGGGGCCGACGCAGATTGACCGCTGGGGCCAGTCCAACCTCTCCTGCCTTGGCCCCGACTACACAAAGCCGAAGGTTCAGATGCTCGGCGTGCGCGGTCTGCCGGGCAATTCGATGAACCACATCAACTCGCATTTCGTTCCGGCACATTCCAAGCGCGTGTTTGTCGAGAACGAAGTCGATATGGTCTCTTCCATCGGCTACAAGATGGATCGCTATCCGGAAGGTGCCAACACGAACTACGTTGATCTGCGCCTGATCGTCACTGATCTCTGCATCATGGATTTCGGCGGGCCGGAGCGTGCGATCCAGGTGCGCTTCCTGCATCCCGGCATCACCTTTGAGCAGGTCCAGGAAGCGACCGGCTTCCCGCTGCTGCGCTCACCGCAGATGACGACGACGCCTGAACCCACTGCCGAGCAGCTTGCGATCATCGCCCGGCTTGATCCGAACAATCTCCGCGCCCAGCAGCTCAAGGGAAATCCCCCCGGCCGCCGCTAAAGGAAAGCAGGCTGAAGGAAGCAAAAATGGACGCCACTACCCGCACCACGATCGAGCATGACTGCGCCAGGCTGATCACCGATTTTGCCTTGCGCATCGATGCTTTCGACCATGGCGCGGTGGTGGCGCTGTTTGCCGAGGATGGAACCTGGGAAACCTGGCGCGGCCCGCGCCAGGGCCATGCGGATATGCGCGCCTATCTCGACGCCAAGGATTTCACGCTGCGCGCGCGCCACATCGTGACCAATATCCGCAGCGATGTGACCGGCGCCGACACCGCCGAGGGCACCGCCTACTGGACCTATTACGAAGGCCGCGCGCCCATCGAGGGCGGCCCCGCCCCATTCGACGGGCCACGCGCCATCGGCCAGTATTTCAAGCGTTTCGTGCGCACAAACGCCGGCTGGCGCATCGCCCATAGCCGCACGGAATTCACCTTCACGCGCGGGTAAAAACGAGGGCCTAAGCTAGCCCCTGGGTCTCCGGTGCTATGACAAGCGCCACACTCTCGCTCCACAGCACCTTCAGCCGCACAGCGCGCACTTTCCAAGCACCGTCGATTCGCACGTAATCGTCGTACGAATAGGCGTAGCCATGCAACGGTGGAATTGCCGATCCAGCCGGCTGCCAGACTTTGTATTCCAGCCCCCAGACGCCGCGCGCCTCGTGCGGGCCGATCAGCGTGATATCCGGCGCGAACGAGATATGGACACAGATGCCCTCGCCAAGCGACTCCCGGATATAGGCGACCACCGCGTCCGCACCGCGCACCGGCTCAGACGCGCCCGCCAGCACCGTCTCGCCACGCAGATCCAGCACCGTATCCGGCGAATAAAGTGTCGCCAGCGTCAGCCAGTCCTTCTGGTCCATCGCCCGGCAATAGCGGGCGCGCAGGCGCTTGATCTCCTCGACCGTGTTCAGATCCATCGCCGCTCTTCCTTCCCCGCCAGACTTGGCGGAACAAATTCCGATCCCCTGCGCCCGCCCTGATGACGGATCGACGGGAACAACGCATTATTCACGCCGCTATGCGATTCCTTAGCCGGTTGTCTCGCGTTAGCATGATGGCCTGCCACCTGGATGTCGCATGCGCCCCAATCGCACCACCTGCTCCCGAACTGACATCCGTTGCCGGTCCAGAGCGGCAGCGACCTCGTCACCGCGGCGAGTGGCGTTAGCCGATCCTGGGGCGGCGGCGCAACGGCGCTTCGTCCGGGTCCAGCAGCGCCATATTCTCCAGCAACCGCTTCAGCATGCCGATCAGCACGCCGCGTTCGGGCTCGGAAAACCCGTCCATCAGCCGCTGCTCGCGGCCCAGCGCCACCGATTGCATCTTGTTGCGCAGCGCTCTTCCCTTCTCGGTCAGCACGAGAGCCCGGCGGCGATGATCGGCGCGGTCGATGGCGACATCGATCAGCCCCTGCTTCTCCAGCCCGCGCAGCGCGCGGCTGACCACCGACTTGTCCATGCCCGTATAGGCTGCGAGGCCTTGCGCGTTCATGCCGTCAAAGGCGCCGAGCACGGCGAGGATGCGCCATTCGGTAATGCCGATGCGGAATTCCTGCAGGTAGATCTTCGACGCACCGGCCGAAATCTTGTTGGACAGGGTATTAAGGTAGAAGGGCACATAGCGGTCGAAATCAATCGCCATCTGCCCAGCGGGGGGCGCAGCGGGCGACACAACGCTCACACTGCTGCTCGCCGCCGGTGCGGCGCCTTCGGGCGCCTCGCTCTGCTGGGACACTATCGTCACGGCTTCCCTATGCCTCGGTCTGTGTTCCCACAACTAAGCACTTCCCGCCTGCCATCGCCACCCGCCACCGACAAGGTCCACACATGACGGCACCGATGAGCAGCCAGGGAGCCAATCAGGGTCGTACCCAGGTCGGTATTATCGGGGCCGGTCCGGCTGGATTGATGCTGGCGCATCTGTTGCAACGCGCCGGCATCGACTGCGTGCTGCTCGAAAGCCGCAGCCGCTTCCACGTGGAAAACCGCCTGCGCGCCGCAGTGCTGGAACACGACCTCGCCACCTTGCTGCGCCAGGTCGGCCTGGGCGAGCGGATGGACCGGGTTGGCATTCCCCAGGAGGGAATCAGGCTGCATGCCGCGCCCGACCATGCTTGGCGGATCGACCTTGCCGCCCATACTGGCCGCACAGCGATGCTCTGGGGCCAGTATGAGCTTGTCCGCGACCTTATTGCCGCCCGGCTCGATGCCGGCGCACCGCTGCTGTTCAACGTCGACGCCGTCCGGCTCGACGACCTCGACACGCACCGCCCCCGTATCAACTACCGCCACGATGGCGAAGTCTTCACCCTCGACTGCGACTTCATCGCCGGCTGCGACGGGTTCAACGGCATCTGCCGGGCCGCCCTGCCATCAGAACGGCTGGCGATGCATCAGCATGCCTGGCCTTTCTCCTGGTTCGGCATCCTGACCGAAGCCGATCCGGCCTGGCCCGAGCTTGTCTATGGCGGCCATCCGGACGGCTTCGCCCTGGCCTCGATGCGCCCACCTGGGCTCACCCGCTTCTTCTTCCAGTGCGACCCGGACGAGGATGTGCATTCCTGGTCCACCGACCGCATCTGGCAGACGCTGCACCGGCGGCTCGATGCCGGCGGCACCAGCCTGGGCGAGGGCCACATCATCCAGCGCAGCATCATCCCGCTGCGCAGTGCCGTGACCGAGACCATGCAGCACGGCAGGCTCTATCTGCTGGGCGATGCAGCCCATCTCCTGCCGCCCACCGGGGCGAAGGGGCTGAACGTCGCCGTGCATGACGCGGTGCATTTCGCCACCGCGGTGCGTGCCTGGTATGCGCAGGCGGATTTCGGGCCGATGGCGCGCTTTTCGGAGGAGCGGATCGAGGCGATCTGGAATGCCCAGCGCTTCTGCGCCTCCATGACAAGGCTGCTGCACCGCATGCCGGGCGAAGACAGCTTCGGCTATCGGCTGCGCCTGGCCGAAATCGCTTATCTGGCGGAGAACCGCTTCGCCGCGCGGAGTTTCGCGGAATCCTATGTCGGCAGTGCCAACGAGGAAATGCTGGAGGCCTATCTCAGGCCATGACCGCGCGGCCGCCCCAACAGGAGCAGCCGCGCGCCATCAGGTCTCAGCCGCCCGAGCGGGCGCGGATGGCGTTGATGATGCCGGAGAAATCGACCCCGCCATTCCCGTCATCGGAGAAGCGTTGATAGATCTCGGCGGCATGCTTGCCGATTTCGGTGACCGCGCCGGATTTTTCCGCCGCACCCTGGGACAGCAGCATGTCCTTGAGCATCAGCGCCGTGGCAAAGCCCGGCTTGTAGCTGTTGTTGGACGGGCTGGTCGGCACCGGGCCCGGCACCGGGCAATAGGTGGTCAGCGACCAGCACTGGCCCGACGAGGTGGAGGCCACGTCGAACAGCGCCTGATGCGACAGGCCGAGCTTCTCGCCCAGCACGAACGCCTCGGCGACGGCGATCATGGATATGCCGAGCACCATGTTGTTGCAGATCTTCGCCGCCTGGCCAGCGCCGGCCTCGCCGCAATGGACGATCTTCTTGCCCATATTGGCCAGAACCGGCTGGGCGAGATCGAAGGATTCCTTGGCCCCGCCCGCCATGAAGGTCAGCGTGCCGGCAGCAGCCCCACCCGTGCCGCCGGAAACCGGCGCATCGACGAACTGCATGCCCGCGGCCAGCGCCTTGGCGGCAGCGGCGCGGGCATCGGCCACGTCGATGGTCGAGCTGTCGACGAACAGCGTGCCCTTGGCGGCAACGGCCAGCAGGTCGTCATAGGCGGCGAGCACATGCTTGCCGGCCGGCAGCATGGTGATGACCATCTCCGCACCCTTGGCGGCGTCCGCGCCCGAGGCGGTGACGGTGATGCCAGCGGCCCGGGCAGCGTCCAGCGCCGCGGGGACCAGATCGAAGCCGGAGACAGTATGGCCGGCCTTGACCAGATTGGCCGCCATCGGCCCACCCATATTGCCCAGTCCGATGAATGCGATGCGCGCCATGTCCGGCCTCCTGTGCATGCGGAATTATGCCGAGTGCCGTAGCCAACAAGGCCCCCGCTTGCAAGAGACCAAGCGTGCTGCCTCACTCCCAGAGCCAGGCCGCCCCCCTTACCCCGCTGGAATCGCCATGCAGCGCCCGCAGCAGAAGCGTGTCCAGCCCGTCCGAGAAGGCGTAACGGGCCAGCAATTCCGGCACGCGCTCATAGAGAATGCCCAGATTGGACACCCCGCCGCCCAGCACGATGGCATCCGGGTCGAGAATATTGACCACCGTCGCCAGCCCGCGCGCCAGCCGGTCGCAATAGGCATCGAGCGCCGCCGCCGCCGCCGCATCACCCTGCCGCGCCGCTCCTTCCAGCACACCAGCGGGCAGCGACCGGCCTGACCGCGCCTGATAGTCCCGCTCCAGTGCCGGGCCGGAGAGAAAAGTCTCGATACAGCCAGTCTTGCCGCAATAGCAGGCGGGGCCGGGAAGCTCCCCAGTCATCGGCCAGGGGAGCGGATTATGCCCCCATTCCCCGCCGATCCGGTTGCGCCCGCCCAGCACGCGCTGGCCCACAATCACCCCGCCACCGACACCAGTGCCGATAATCACGCCGAACACGACGGGCAGCCCCGCCGCCGCCCCATCCACCGCTTCC